>CAZUST010000019.1:0-23851 GCA_964623335.1 uncultured Candidatus Saccharibacteria bacterium | reverse complement strand
CAATCTTGCCGAGGCAATGAGAATTGACGAGAGCGGCAACGTTGGCATTGGGACGACGGCGCCGGATAAAATTTTGGAAATCAATGGTGCTTCAGGCGGGACTTTGCGTCTTACCTATAACGACAGCAACGGTTCGGCAGCGACATATACCGATTTGTCGATAGATTCTTCAGGGATTTTGAATATTAATCCGACGGGAAACGCGATTACCTTGGGCGGCGGGGCAACGGCGACCGAATTGCGGTGGCGGGAGCCATCGGGCAGCGGCACCAATTATATGGCTTTTAAAGTTCCGGCACTGGGCGGGAATCTTACCTATACTTGGCCGAGCGGATATGGCACCAGCGGTTATCAATTGAGTACTGATGGTTCGGGTACGCTTTCGTGGACTTCCCAAGGAAGTTCATTGCGGGCATTGAAGGAAAATATCCGGCCTTATGGCGATCCGATGGACGCTTTGGATAAAATATTGAATGCCCAGGTTTATACTTTTAATTACAAGCCCGGAATGGGAACCGGCGACAGCGAAACAACCTATACCGGTATTATGGCTGATGATAATCCCTGGGTAACGCAGTACAATGGAACGCAGATTAGCTTGGTTAGTACTTTGGGATATATGATTCTTGGCGACCAGGCTTTGAACCAAAAAATAACCGTTTTGGACTTATCACTTAGCGATGCCGGATTGATTAACGCCACTTCAACCTATGCGTCAACAACAACCGAATTCGCGGAGAGCCATTCAAGATTTGTCGATATTGTCAAATCGGTTTTGGAAAAGCTTGGCTTGGCAATTAAAGACGGTGTGGCGAGTTTGAAAGAAGTGGTTGTCAGCAAATTTACGGCCAAAACGGCGCGAATCGAGCAATTGGAAATGGTGGATAAGGTAACGGGAAAAGTCTATTGCACCTGGATTGAGAACGGTGTTTGGGAAAAAACCGAAGGATTATGCGACGAAGCGCTGGCCGATGATACCAACGATACCAATGATTTCCCTTCTTCTTTCGAGTCCGATGCGGACGGTTCTTCGTCGAACGGCACCGGTATAACATTGAATACCGCAACCGATACCGCGGCAACTGATACCGCCGCGATTGCGGATATCGCGACCGCGACAGATATGACCGCCGATTCCGGAACTGATAGCGCCGCGGCGGAAAGTACGATCGGCGATTCAACCACGGTCGGCGATCTAACAACCGCCGCGGCCGCGGCGATCATTGACAGCGCGGATCTCATGAACGGTTCCGATTCCGCGACCGATACCGATACCGCGAACGATACTTCAACTATTTCATCAGATACTTCGCTGAGCGCCGCGGAAGGACCAATCGGCGGGGAATAACGACAAAACAAAACCGCACAGATTTTTGCGCGGTTTTTGTTTTGATAATTCTTTTTTGAATAACAGCTAGGGAAGCAAAGCCAAAAAGCGGGCGCGTTTTACCGCGCGGGCGACCATTCGCTGATGGGTGGCGCAGACGCCGGTTTTCTTTTTGGGTTTTATTTTTCCCATGCCGGAAGTAAAGCGGCCGATAAGTTCGGTTTCTTTAAAGTTGATGTTTTGAATGTTTCTTTGACAAAAATAGCAAGCCATAAATAGTTAATTAGTTAATGAGTTGATGGAAAGATTGTAAACCAAATGTTAGAAAGGGATATCTTTGACGTCAATATCGTTATCTTCCTCGATGATCGGAATGTCGATTTCGGCCGCGGGTTGGGCGGATTTTTTTTCTCCGGCGGATTTGGCCGCCGGGGTCTGGCCATAGCTTTGCGCGAAGGCAGATTTGGCGGAATGTCCTTGTTCCGGCTGGGACGCTTGGTAATTCCCGCCACTTTCATTTGAGCTTCTCGGGCCCAGTTGCATGCTTTCGGCGACAATTTCGGTGCGGTAGCGTTTCTGGCCGGACGCATCTTGCCAATCGCGGGTTTGCAGGCGGCCTTCCACCAAAACCAGGGAACCTTTTTTCAAATATTGCGAGGCGATCTCGGCAAGCCGGGAGAACATCACGATATTGTGAAATTCGGTTTTTTGCTGGCGCTGATTGGAGGTTTTATCGGTGTAAAAACGGTCGGTGGCCAATCCGAAGGTGGTTACCTGCTGGCCGCTGGGCATTACCCGTACTTCCGGGTCGCGCGTTAGCCTTCCGATGAGAAAAACCTTATTAAGATTCATTGAATACGCTTCGCAATTTTCAATTTTTAATTTTCAAATAAAATACGGATTTGCATTTTATTTGTCGCTGAAACATTAAAAATTTATTGAAAATCGGAGTTTGAAAATTATTTGAGGATCTCGTCGAGTTTTTGTTCGATATCCTTAAGTTCAGTCTTGATTCTGGCGCGGCGTTTCGGTTTGATTTCTTTGGGTTCTTCCGTTTTTTCCTCCTTTTCTTCTTTTTTCGGCTTATCTTCCTTTTTTAATTTCTTGGGTTCTTTTGTTTCGGCTTCTTCTTTTTTCGCCTTGGCAGGTTTTTCTTCCGCTTTTTCTTCTTTCTTTCCTTCTTCCGGCGCAGCAACAACCGCCGGTTTTTCCAATTTGTCTTTTTCAGTTTTAACCGCAGGGGTTCGAATGATTTCTTTCATGACAATAACCGTTTCTTCGCCTTTTTCATCGGTTATCCGCGGTTCGCGACGCGCTTCAGCTTCTAATTTCTTGGGATCGTAAGAAACAATCAGTCCGCGCAAGATCTCGCTTATTTCGTCGGTGTCTTTTTTGAAAGCCGCAAGCTTGTCGGCATCCAGGGTGAACATTACGGCGTTTACGAAGGCGACATCCTGTTTTTTGATCCGGTAGGCAAGCCGTTTTTTGTAAGAGCGCGGGGTATCGATTATCGCGCCGTTTTTAGCAGTGATCAATCGGGCGATCTTTTCTTGAAGTGTTTTGGCCGCTTCTTCGGTCATATCCTGACGCGTCAGGTACGTATACTCGTAATTCTTTGTCATACTTATATATATGGCTATCTGTTAGTTGGGTCCCGTTTTTTGACGGGAGATAGCCGATTTGTACATAAATACTAGCAATAAAACCATGGTTCGTCAATATTGGCGGCCGGTTTTTTTTTGGTAAAATAGACTTATCCGGTTTAAATCATAATTGAAATTTAAGCTCAAATATATGGCAATAAACGATTCGATTTTTCGCGGTTACGATATCCGAGGAATATATCCCGACGATTTGAATCAGAACGCGGTTTACTATACCACCAAGGCGTTTTGCAAGATATATCCGCATATGCAGAAAGTGGTATTGGCTTATGACCCGCGGCCGAGTTCCCCGGCATTGGCGGCGGCGGCGACCAAGGCGATGCTGGAAGCGGGGATGGAAGTGATCGATTTGGGGATCGCGCCGGATCCTTTGTGGTATTTTTGTATCTTTCATTACGGATACGACGGCGGATTAATGATTTCGGGGTCGCACAATCCCTCGCATCACAACGGATTGACATATCATGCGCGGGCTAAAGCGGGCGTTGCCAGCGAGGAATTGATGGGCGAATCGCTGATCCATCTGCGGGACGTGGCACATGAATTGGAGGCGCGGGGGGCAACCGGAATGGAAACCGGCAAGGTGACCAAAGCGGATCCTTCGGAAGAGTATATCGAATACGTGGCGTCCAAAATTAAATATCCCAGAAAATTGAAGATCGTCCTGGATACCGGAAACGGGGCGTGCGGTTATCTTCCGGAGCGATTATTCAAGCGATTGGGATGCGAAGCGGAAACGATGTACGGTGAATTTGACGGCAGTTTTCCGCATCATTTACCGGATCCTTACGTGGCGGAAAATCGCAAAGATTTGGAAAAAAGGGTTTTGGAGGCGGGCGCGGATATGGGTTTCGCGTATGATACCGACGGCGACCGGGTAGCGATCATTGACAATCGAGGCCGGGCGGCCAATGGCGACGATACTTTGTTGATGCTGGGTCGCGACGCGGTGTCGCGCAAGGCGGGGCCGGTGGTGCATTGCATGCGCGTTTCCAAGGCGTTCATCGACGAGATGCGCAAGATGGGCGCGACCACTTATTTTTCGATTTCGCATCATAACGCGATTCGCGCCAAAATCAAAGAAGTGGGGGCGGTGTTCGGCGGCGAAGTAACTTTTCACTACGGATTTCCGCTGGATTATTATCTGGTGGATGACGCGGTGTTCGCGTCAGTGGAGCTGGCCAAGATCGCGGCCGGCAAACCTGATTTCGCGGCGTACGTGGACTCTTTGCCCCGCTATTTTGCCAGTCCGGAATTATTCGTGGATACGCCCGATGATATTAAATTTGTTATTATCGGCAAGCTTCAAGATTATTTGCGCGAACGTAAATACGATTTTATCGACGTGGACGGGGCGCGCATTAATTTCGAGCATGGCTGGGCACTGGCGCGCGCGGCCAATACCACCCCGATAATCAAGTGTCGATTCGAGGGTGACACTCCCGAAGCGTTGCGGGAAATCGAGGAGAAGGCGATGGCGATCTTTAAGGAGGTGGGTATTCCGATTACCGACAAACATTACGAGATACTTGGACTGAAAAAATAAGCGGAACGCGGATCAAAAAAAGCCCCGAAAGGGCTTTTTGTTTTGCATGGTATTCAAGGATCAGGCCAGACCCATAGCGTTTTTGACTTCACGGATGGTTTCGGTCGCGATGGTTTTGGCTTTGGCCGCGCCGCGTTTTAAAATGTCATTTACGTAAACATCGCGGGTAAGCAATTCTTTGTGCTTGCGCCGCATCGGCTTCAGATAATCCGTCAGGGTTTGCGCCACGATTTTTTTGAATTCGGAATAACTTTTGCCGGCAAATTCAGTTTCCAGCGCAACGATCGGTTTATCGGTGATAAGCGACTGGATGGCCAAGAGATTGGAAATACCCGGTTTTTTCTTTTGATCGAAAACAATTTCCTTGCCGGTATCGGTAACGGCGCCGGCAATCTTTTTGATAATGGATTCCGGTTCTTCGAAAAGATTGATGCAGCCTTTCTGATTGCCGGTTTTGGACATTTTTTTATCCGGTTCGGCAAGCGACATGATCTTGGCGCCGGTTTCGGGGATCAATGATTTCGGTTCTTTCAAGGTTTGGCCGAATCGGTTGTTGAAATAGCGGGTTATGGCGCGGGTCAGTTCCACGTGCTGTTGCTGGTCAAGGCCTATCGGGACGGCGTCGGTTTTATAAAGCAGGATATCGGCGGCCATCAATAACGGATAATTGAACAGGCCGGCATTGACGTATTCGGGATGCTGTCTGGCTTTATCCTTGAATTGCGTCATCCGTTTGAGTTCACCCATGGGCGTTATCGTTCCCAAGAGCCATGCCAATTCAGCGTGTTCTTTGACATGCGATTGGACGAATAAAATACATTTGTCCGGATCCAGGCCGGCGGCCAGATAGGCAACGGCCAGTTCTTTGATTTGTTCTTGCAGTTTTTGAGGAGCGTAGGGAGTGGTGATCGCGTGCAGGTCAACGACGCAAAAAATGCATTCGCCTTGATTTTGCAGATCAATCCACTGTTTGACCGCCCCCAGATAATTACCCAGATGGATTTCACCGGTGGGCCTGATGCCAGAAAAGATACGCATATTTGATTTATGATTTATGCCGCGATTTATAAACAAATCCGTAATTTAAAATTCGCAAAAAATCAGATCTCGATCACGACCGGCAATATCATGGGCCGGCGTTCTGTTTTCGTGAACAGGAAATCGCCGATCTTGTTGCGAATCTCGTCTTTGACGCAACTCCAGTTTACCGCGCCGTTGCCGGAAGCGGCTTTGTCGATGATCTCGACGGTTTTTTTGCGGGTGTCTTTAAGCAGGTCTTTGGACTCCCGCAGATAAACAAAACCGCGCGAAATGATATCGGGAGATCCTTTGACTTTGCCGGTGAGGCGGTCGACCACGGTTACGATAACAAACATTCCATCATGCGCCAATACCTGGCGATCGCGCAAGACTACTTCGCCGATGTCGCCCACACCCAAGCCGTCAACCATGACGTAACTGGAGGTGGCGCGTTCTTTTTCGATGACGATTTCGCGCTGGTCAACAGTAACTACCTGGCCATTCTCGACCACGACAATATTGTTGTCGGGAATTCCGACCGAGCGGGCCAAGTCGGCGTTGGCGACCAGCATTGAATACTGGCCGTGGATCGGCATAAAAAAGCGCGGCCGCATAATGCGCATCATTTCCATCAATTCTTCCTGTTTGGCATGGCCGCCGGCGTGGATATCCATCATTTTGTAGTGATAAACGCGCACTCCTTGGCGCAGGATATCGTCTTTAAGGTTTTGCACGGTGCGTTCGTTGCCCGGAATAACCGAAGAGGAAAAAATAACCGAGTCGCCCTTTTTGAAGCGCAGGATGCGATGTTCGCGCATGGCGATTTTCATCAGAACCGCATCGGCTTCACCTTGAGCGCCGGTGCAGATCACGGTGACGCGGTCGTCGTCCTGGCTGTCGACTTCATTCATAGTGATGAAAGTGTTTTTGTTGGCGCGGATATATTTCAATTGGCGGCAGACTTCAACATTATTTTTCAGTGAATAACCGTCGATGGCAACCTTGCGGCCGTATTTTTCGGAAAGATGAATCAATTGCTGGACCCGATTTAAAAGCGAGCCAAAAGTGGCCGCGATAATCCGGCCCTTCGATTCCTGAAAGATCTTTTCGAGATTCTCGAAAATTTCCTGTTCCGAAAGGGAGTGCCCCGGTTCTTCGGCGCCGGTGGAATCGGACAGCAAAAGTAAAATATGGCGCTTGCCGATATCGTGCAACCGTCGGAAATCGGTAGGTTTTTCGTTGACGGGACTGGAATCGAATTTAAAATCGGAAGTGTCAATTACGTTGCCGACGGGCGTTTGCACAAAAATACCGAAATTGTCGGGAATGTTGTGATTCAAGCGGAAAAATTCCACTTTAAACGGCCCCAGATCGGCAGTAGTGCCGTCTTGAGCGGTTTCTATGTCCAGCTTGGGCAAGCCCGGAAAATCGTCCTGGCGTTTTAAAATGATCGCTTTGGTCAGGGGCGAGGCGATGATGCGCAGACCGGGATGCCAAATCTTGTCGATGATGTAAGGTACCGCGCCAATGTGGTCGTAATGGCCGTGCGTGAAAACTATGCCGACGATATTTTTGGTTTTTCCCTTGAGATAGTCGATATTGGGAATAATGTAGTCAATACCGGGCATATCTTCGCCGGGCATGCGGAATCCCAAATCCATAATGAGGATGGCGCCGTCGTATTCCAGAAGGGTCATATTGCGGCCGACTTCACCCAGGCCGCCCAAGGGAATGACGCGTAATTTTTTACCCGGGGCGTAATGCGCCGGAGCGGGAGTGTTCATGTCGAGAGACCGCGAAACCGGTATTGATGATTGCTGTTGTGAGCGCGAGCGGCGATTATACCGTTGTTGGGGCCGTCCGGGAAGTTTGCCGATATCGTTGCCGGTTTGAGGCGCTGAAGTTTGAAAATTACCGATCGGTTCCAGGGCTTTCTGGCCGAAGAATACCCGATTGTTTTCGGGGTTATTGACTTGCCGCGCGCGGTTTTCACGCCCCAGGATCATTTCAATCGTGCGGTCGAAAGCCGAAGAAGGCATTTTTTGGGGTTTTGCGGAACGATTGATTTCAGAAAACCGGTCGGGGTGGTTAGTTTGTTGATTGGGCTGCCGTACTGGTTGGGGAACGGGTTTCGTGCCATTGTTGATTTGCGGGCGGTTAGCTCTTATCGGGCGCGGAGCGTTTGAACCGCGTGAAGCGCGGCCGAAATTATTATTCCGTCTGATATTTTGATTACCCGGATTTACGGGATTTTGTGTTTGATCCATTCTTGCTTTTCAATTTGAAAAACATACTGCTTTTGCGTTTGTGGCGATAAGTGCCGCGGCGGCGAAAGCAATCTATCTTTAAATTAGTTTATTTGTTTTTTGTTTTTTACCCGCCGGAATCCCTCGAGGCTCTGCCTCGGGGTAGTTTATAGGCGGAGCGGACGTCGCTAACGCGGCATCGAAAATATTTCTTCCAAGGGTATTTACGTTTCGCCCAAGATTTTTTCTTAATTTGCCGGGGGCTTATCCCGGGGCCTGTTTTTGGATAAAAATTTTTCCTGTTTTCCAATTACAAAACATCAATTGCTAAACGCTAAATCCGAGTTTAACGAAAATTCACTGGTGCGGGCAGGAGGGGTTGAACCTCCATGATGTTACTCACACGGCCCTGAACCGTGCGCGTCTGCCAATTCCGCCATGCCCGCGAATCCCGCCGCGGCGGGATAGTTTATCATTAACAGTTGATAGTTTATAAAATAATACGGGTTTCAGTCCAGCTTCAAACTTTTGATGTATTCCTTGATGTCTTTGGAGAAATCCGGATGATTCAGCGCGAATTCAATTACAGTCTTTAAATATTCGGTTTTGTTGCCGGTATCGTAATATTTGCCGTTCTTAATTTCGCAACCGTAAACCGGATAGCCGTTATCGATAAGCTGGTTAATCGCGTCGATCAGCCAGATTTCACCGCCTTTGCTGGGTTTTAAATTCTCAATTATTCCGAAAATTTCCGGCGGCAGGATGTAGGCGCCATGGGTGGCCAAATTGGAAGGCGCTTCGTCGGGCATCGGTTTTTCCACGATCTTTTTGATTTTGAAAATTCCATCCTCGACCGGTTCCATATCGGCAATTCCGTAACGGGAAACGTCGTCTTTTGATTCGATGCGCACCCCGGAGATCACGATGCCGCCATATTTTTTGTGAACATCGATGATTTGCTTAAGACGGGGAGGATTGGCCGAGATGAACTCATCGCCCCACATTACCGCGAAGGGTTCGTTACCGATCACGGGACGGGCGGCCATTACCGCCAGCGCGTTGCCGTATTGGGCGGTTTTTTGCCGGATATAGATGAAATTGGCAAGATTGGCGATCTTTTGAATGCCATCCAAAGCTTTCGTTTTATTCTGGTCCCGGAGGAATTTTTCCAGTTCTCCGGAACGATCGAAATGATCTTCGATGGCCCGCTTGTGCCAGCCGGTGATCAGGATTACATCCTTAATCCCGGAAGCAACCGCTTCTTCAACGACGTATTGAATGACGGGCTTGTCGATGATCGGGAGCATTTCCTTGGGCATTGCTTTGGTCGCGGGCAGGAATCTGGTTCCCCAACCGGCCGCCGGGATCACAACTTTCGTTACATCTTTCGCGTGATTTTTTGGTTCCATATTATGTTTTTATCCGGATGTAAAACCCGGGACAAGCCCTTGAGAACCGATGGATGATGATTCCTTGGATACTTCGCAAGCCATCTTGTCTTGCAAGGATGCATCCTTGATGCCGCATTAGCGTCATTCGCTTCACTAAGGTCGCCGGCCGCGGGTGAAACACATATTAAAAATATATTTTTGATTTGACCGAAAATTGTCAATACTTAATTGTTTTCCGCGGAACGGAAATCAAATGAACGAGGAATTTTGCGTGGCCGCAATTCGGCCACGGAGCCATATATTGTCATCATATTAACATATTTCGGCGATTATCGCAATGCGGCTATTTCCAGACGCGGCTATTTGCAACCACTCACCGGGTATTTTTATTTCCCCGCCGGAATACCCGGGGCTTTGCCCGGGGATGAATGGCGGGGAATCAAATTTTTCCGATCGCGGAGCGTTAGCGTAGCGGAGGAATACTCCGAGGCTCTGCCTCGGAGTAGTTTATTTGAGGTTGTTCTTCGATGTACTCGTCGAGGCGCAATCTCATTAAATTTGCATTTTAAGCTTGTTCTGTGATTTTCAGCGTGGTTACCGTTG
Source organism: uncultured Candidatus Saccharibacteria bacterium (assembly GCA_964623335.1). Lineage (GTDB taxonomy): Bacteria > Patescibacteriota > Minisyncoccia > Minisyncoccales > UBA5738 > UBA5738. Next base: position 14,054 of record CAZUST010000019.1, on the reverse strand, counting down.
CGGTTATTTCCAGATTCGCTTGGTTGACGCGTACCAATTTTCGATGGTCGCGAAACGCTGGCTGGGATCGGCGACAATGCCGCCGGAAATGCCTTTTACGTTTTTTGAAACGGTGTAAATGTAATCGGGATTATAAAGGAATACCGCGGGAGCTTCATTTAAAATAGCATTTTGCAGTTCGTTGAGTTTGGCGTTGCGCGTGCCAATATCGGCGGTTCGACGGATCTCTTCGAGAAGTGTATCCACATTCTCGTTTTGGTAAAGCGCGAAATTCAATCCCGGGTCGTTTTTTTGAGTTGAACCCCAGAATGAATAAGGATTGGGAATCATACCGAGCGCTTGGCCGAACAGGAGAGATTCGTAATCGCGCGGTTTGGCGATGTCGCGTTCCAATTCGGTAATTTCTTTGGTGCTGATATTGACCGTGACGCCGATTGCGGCCCATTGGGCTTTGATCATTTGGGCAACAGTAATGAACGGTTCCTGATTGGCCACGGTCAAATTGACGGTTAACGCGGTGGTTTGGTCGCCGGAAGGGAAGCAGACCTGGTTTAATTTTTCGCGGGTGGCGGCTTTTACGTCGCCGGTAGCTTGCACGTTTTGAGGATCGAGAATCTCCGAGCGGTATTTTTCTTGAAAGAGCTTAACCGCGGCGGTGGTTTTGGTCCCGAAATTGCCATTGGTGTCAAGGTCGGGCATGACTTCTTTGACCAGGCATTTTTGAAGTTCTTTGACGTCGTTTGTCAACTTGCTGCCAGCGCTAAGGTTTTTAGTGAACTGGAACGCGGGATTGCGATTGACCGTTTTGATGCGTACGCCGCCATCTCCTTGTTTATAGCCGTTGTCATCCAGGATTTGGGCGGCTTTTTGAGGATCGTAATTGTAGACAGTTTGAGGCGCGTCGATACCGTAAACTGCCGGCATAACCGGGGAATCGACGATACCGGCACGGCCGTTGAGAGCTTTTTCGACGATCTCCTGCTTATTGGTGGCGTAATTGAGCGCTTGCCTTACCGCGACATCGGCTAATGCGCCGTTTTTTTCCTGATTGAAAAAGATGGCGTAATAGCGCGGGAAAGTGTAAACGTAATTGGTGGCGCCGGAGAAGGCGTTGCCGGAAGTATTCAAGGAAGAAGCGAAGCCTTGCACGCGGCCGCGCTTGAAAGCGGCCGAAAGGCTTTCGTAATCATTAAAGAAAGCGAAATCAATGGTTTCCAAATGAGGTTTGGCGCCTGAATAGGCAGGGTTTCTTTCCAGCGAGATGGCTGAGGTTGAGCCGTCTTTGTCCGAGGTTATTTTTTTAACAAGATACGGTCCGGAAACCACCGGATGCAAGTTTAAGCTGGAGAGGGGGAAATTTTCGGCGGTCGTACCCGACCAGGCGTGCCGGGGGATGATTTTGAGGGTGCAATATTCCAAAAATTTGGCGTAAGAATCCTTCAATTTCAGCCGGAAGCTGCTGTCGGAAATTTTTTCGGTTTCAACACCGATCCATTGCGTGCGAAGCGGGCTTTTGTAAGCGGAATCTTGGATTAATTTGATGGTGTAGATCGCGTCGTCGGCGGTGATGGGCTGGCCATCGGACCATTTGAGATCGTCTTTTAAAAAGAATTCGTAGGTTTTACCGTCGTCGGCGATCCGGTAATTCGCCAAACCGGGAACGATCCGGCCTTCAGGGCCGTATTCAAGCAATCCGGCAAAAAGAAGCTCAGAAATGTCGCGGTCGATATTGTTCGAATCGGAGTAAACCGGATTTAAAAAGCGCGGCTGGCCGATAACGCCTTCGGTATAGGCGCCGTTGTCGGAAGGTACAATTTTGGTGCGGTCGAAATAAAATACCAACAACAAGGAAACCAGCGATGCCAGCGCGACGCCAAAAAACACGAAAAAGAATATTTTTTCCTTGGGAGAGAGAATTTTAAAGAATTGCTTCCAGTGAGTCAAGGTAGGGAGCTTCATTGGTTCGCCTCGCAATTTTCAATTTTCAATTTTCAAACAAAAGCGCGTCAAAGACCGTCTGATACATTGAAAAAAATGATCTTTTGAAAATCGGAGTAATTACTTTTGGAAGAGATTGTAAATTGCCAAGCCGATGAAAATCGCGGCTAAAGCGATTGTAAATCGGAAGATTTTCTTTTGGATGCCGCGCTGGGTCGAATAGGCGCCGCTTTCCTGGCCGAACGCCGAGCCAAGACCGCCACTGCCGCGTTGCTGGATCAAAATCAGGCCGCTTAACACTATGGCGATCACGATCTGCGCGATGGGGATAATGTTTACCATACAATAGGGAGAGTGTTTAGATAAATTTTTTAAAGACGATCTGTACCAGGAACGCGTTGAACAGCATCACAATCAGGGTGGTCCAGAAAAGCGCGGCGATGCCTTCAATGTTTAATTTCAGAATAATCACGTCCGCCAGCCAGACCATTGCCATATCTATTACTAGGCTAAATAAATTAAAAGTCAAGATTCGCAGGGGCAAGGTAAGAATACGCAGGATGGGCGCGATTGCCAGGTTCAAGAGGGCAATGGCAAAACCGGCCAGCGCTAAAATTTCCCAGCTGCCGGTAAAGGTAACGCCGTGGATGTATTTGGTCGCGACCCATAAGGCAAAGCCGCTACCGACGGTATAAGTGACGAGTTTGGCCAGCATTTATTTAATGCAAATAATATAAGTGGTATTTTTTACTATAACAAAACTGACGCCACGATGCAATTTTTATGTTTTTGTCTTAACCGATTTGACAACCGGTTTCGAAAGGGATAAATAAATAGTGCGTTAGCAGTCGAGGGTTGAGATTGCTAAATGATAATTTAATAAGCAATATTCAATTTTCAAACAATATTCAATATTCAGCCAAAAAATAACCTGATTATTGAATATTTGAGGATTGGATATTTTAAAAGGTATGAAGATTATGCCATGCGCGGATAACGTGCTGATCGAGTCGATCAAGAACGAAGAAAAAACCAAGTCGGGTATTTTACTGCCGGCCAGCGCCGAAAAGGAGCGGCCCGAGCAAGGAACAGTGATCGCGGTTGGTCCCGGCAAGAAAAACAAGCAGGGCCAGGTCATTCCGGTTTCAATAAAGGCGGGACAAAAAGTTTTGTTTTCAAAATACGGTCCGAACGAAATAAAGGTGGACGGTAAGGAATATTTAATCGCCAAAGAGGACGATATTCTGGCGATTATCGAAGGCTAGATTTAAAAACTTTCAACTGTTGGCCATTGACTGTTAACAATATGAATAAATCATGTTGTTAAGAGTTGAAAGTTAGAGGTCAATGGTTGATTCAATCATTATGGCAAAAGATATTATTTATTCGGAAGCCGCCCGCAAGAAACTCAAGAGCGGCGCGGACAAACTGGCTAACGCGGTGAAGGTTACTTTGGGTCCCAAAGGCCGCAACGTGGTTTTGGATAAATCTTACGGAGCGCCGGTAATCACCAATGACGGCGTGTCCATCGCCAAAGAGATCGAGCTGGAAGACAAGGCCGAGAATCTGGGGGCGCAGATTGTAAAGGAAGCGTCGGAAAAGACTAATGACATGGCCGGCGATGGCACAACCACGGCCTGTGTTCTGGCCCAGGCGCTGATCGGCGAGGGCTTGAAGAACGTAACGGCCGGAGCGAATCCGCTGGCGATCAAGCGCGGCATTGACAAGGGCGTGGAGGCGGTGGTGGCGAGTTTGAAGGCGATGTCCAAGCCGATTTCCAAAAAAGAGGAAATGGCGCAGGTCGCCACGATCTCGGCGGAAAGCGCCGAGCTGGGCAATCTGATCGCGGAGGTAATGACGGAAGTGGGAAAAGACGGCGTGGTAACCATTGAAGAATCCAAGAGTCTGGATATCAAAAAAGAGATCGTCAAGGGCTTGCAGTTTGACCGCGGCTACGCGTCGCCTTACATGGTGACCAATGCCGAAAGAATGGAGGCGGCGCTGGACGATCCTTACATATTGATAACCGAAAAGAAAATTTCGTCTTTGCCGGAAATTTTGCCGATCTTGGAAAAGGTGGTGCAAAGCGGTAAGAAGGAGCTGGTGATTATTGCCGATGAAATCGAAGGAGACGCGCTGCCGACCTTGGTGGTGAACAAGCTGCGCGGGATATTTAACGCGCTGGCGGTCAAGGCGCCGGGATTCGGCGATCGCAAGAAAGAAATGTTGGAGGATATCGCCATCGTTACCGGCGCGACCGTGGTTTCGGAGCAATTGGGAATGAAATTGGAAAACGTCACCTTGAAAGAATTGGGCTCGGCGCGGCGCGTGGTGGCCGGCAAGGATAAGACCGTGATCGTCGAGGGCAAAGGCGACAAGGAGGCGATTGACGCGCGAATCAAACAGATTAAGGCGGAGATAGCCAAAACCGATTCGGATTTTGATAAGGAAAAATTACAGGAGAGATTGGCCAAACTGGCGGGCGGCGTCGCGGTAATTAAAGTGGGCGCGGCGACCGAAGTGGAGCAAAAATCCCGTCAGCACAAAACCGAAGATGCTCTCAGCGCGACGCGCGCGGCCGTGGAAGAAGGGATCGTCCCCGGCGGCGGGACGGCATTGCTCAACTGCATCAAATCTTTGGATAAGGTGCCGGTCGAGGGTGAAGAAGTAATCGGTATCAATATATTGAAGCGGGCGCTGGAAGAGCCGATCCGCCAGATCGCCCAGAATGCGGGGGTCGAAGGGGCGGTGGTGATCGAAAAGATCCGCCAGAACAACGGCAGCGTGGGATTTAACGCGGCCAAGATGAAATACGAAGATCTGATGGCGGCCGGAGTGGTGGATCCGACCAAAGTGGTGCGGGCGACCATCCAAAACGCGGCGAGCGCGGCGTCCATTTTGCTGACCACCGAAGTAATGGTGGTGGAGAAACCCAAGAAAGAAAACCCGATGCCGCAAGGCATGCCCGGCGGAATGGAAGGAATGGGCGGAATGGAATACTAAAATATCAGAGAATCAAGAACCAAAGGAAAGGCTCCGGAAACGGAGCCTTTTTTGCCAGCGCCTATGTTTCCGGCGACATGGGGCAAATCGGCAAGCGGCGCGTCAACTTTTGTCAATTACGCCATTGACAAGGCGAAAATCCATGACTACGCGCGGATGAAGGAACAGCTAACGCGGAATTATAACGCCGGGGCGGCGGCGCATTTGAAATGATCGATAAATAAGCGTAATAAAATTCTTTTGAAAGGGGGCGTATCCCTTGAATACAAAAGGGTGCGGCCTCATACGATTTCATACGATTCGGGACACGGATTGCTGGCGCTGTTGGGCGCGGTCCAGGGAATGATTTCCGGCCGCGGAATTTTGCCGTCCGAAAACAAGTCCCTGGATTGGTTAATTATTGATTTCTATTGCCGCTTTTTTGTTTTATAATGAAAGAGACGACCACCAATCAATGATCATTGACAAATGAATGACGGATGTTTTGGATTGTAAAACCCTTAAATTCAAACGCTGGAAAAGGGAGTCTGGCCGCTCGCAACTACGCGAGGGACAAACTCCAAAGCACAAAAGTTTCGTAATTCAAAGAAATTGATAAAAATAAAAAATGTCCAACAATTTTTCCAAATTCACGGTCTACGCGGCGCTCTTTCTGGTTCCTCTGTTCACTTTGCCGTTCACGGCCAACGTCTTGGATTTTCCCAAGCAATTTTTGCTTTTATTCCTCACGATCATCGGGTTTGTTTTTTGGCTCTGGGCGGCGGTGAGCGAACGAAAGTTCCGCATCAATCTCAATCCGATTAACCTTCTTCCTCTCGGCCTGATCGCCGCGGTTTTCGTTTCCAGCATTTTTTCCCTGTATCGCTACGGCAGTTTTTGGGGCTGGCCCCTGCCGGTGGCGGAAAGTTTTGCCGCGGCGGTGAGTTTTGGCCTGCTTTATTTTTTGATTGTTAACAATTTCAGAAAATCCGATCTGCCCGGCTTGATCGCCGTTTTGGGAATTTCGGCGGCGATCGCCGCAATCTACGGCGTTTTGCAGTCTTTGGGTATCTATCTGACGCCCTTTTTGTCTTACGCGAAAAACAATCCGGCGTTCAACACCGTGGGATCAACCGGCGGGTTTTTGGTGTTTTTGGCGGCGGCGCTGGCGATGATTTTGCCGCTGGCGTTTTCCGCGAAAAACAAGCTGGCGATTCCGATGAAGATATGTGCCGCGATTTTGTTCGCCGCGCTGATCTTTTTCAACGGCGCGATTACCGTCTATCTGCCGTCAAAAGCGGGCGCCGCGGGATATGATTTTTCTCTGGCGCCGTGGATTGTCTTAGGATTAGGGATGCTTTCCCTGGTGGTCTTTGCCCTCAACAACCAAAAGTTTGCGGAAAAGAACCGGGGAATGAAAAATGCGGCGGCGGCCTTGTTTTTTTGCGCGATGCTGTTTACTATTCTCAACATTTTCGCGCGTCCGATCGTTTTTGACAAAGCGAAAGATTTGAGCGAGAAATTCGGCGTACAAATTGGTTCGGAAGTCGTCCTGCGGCAAGCGAATTCGGCCGCGGTGGCGGTGGAAACTTTGAAACAATCCCCGCGGGAATTTTTCCTCGGTTCCGGTCCGGGCACTTTCGGCTATGACTACGTGAAATTCAGACCCAAACAAATCGCGCAGGACAATTTGGGATGGAACTTGGCGTTCTTTTCCGGATCATCGGAGTTTCTCAATCGCGTCGCCACCACCGGCGTTTTGGGCGGTTTGTTTTTCCTTCTGCTGATATTGGCGTGGACTATTGAGGGATTCCGCGTTCTGATGCGGGAGGAGGAAAAGCTATTTTTGCCGCTGGCGATTTTTTCCGGCTGGCTGGCGATTGCCGTCGCCGCGTTTTACTATCCGTTCAATCTGGCGCTGATGATGCTTTTCTGGTTTCTGCTGGCGGCGGTGGTGGTGATGAATCAAGAAAAGACGGCGCTGTTTCCGTTGGACACTCTTAAGAAAAATTACGCCGCGTCAATGATCTTTGTGGTCTTGCTGATCGGCGCGATCGCGCTGATGGTGCAAAGCGCCAAAAATTATTACGCGGAGATCGCCTATCGGGAGGCGGTGGAAGCGTTCGCGAAAAAGGATATTGCCGCGGCGATTCAAAAACTCAATATTGCCGCCGATGCCACAAATCGTTTGCAGGATAACTATTTGACGGGACTGGCGCAGGCCTATTGGGCGCAGGCTGAGCGGGAGATTGAGCAAAAAAAAGATCAGGAGGCGCAAGTCGCTTTGCAGGCCGCCGCGCCCTATTTGCAGGAGGCGGTGAAAAACGCCGTCCAGAGCACGGAGATCGCCAATCCCAACAATTCTTTCAACTGGGCGTTCCGGGCGCAGATCTATCGCAAATTGATCGGCGTTGACGAAGGGTTTGACGACTGGGCGCTGAATATGTATGAAAAAGCGATCAAGCTGGAAACTTCCAATCCGACGCTTTACAACGAAGTGGGGCAGGTTTATCTGATCAAAAACGATTTGGAAAAAGCCAAGATCGCGTTTGAAAAAGCGGTGGAATTGATGCCTCAATACATTGACGCCCATTATTATCTGGCGCTGATTGCCGATAAGAAAGGAGATCGCGCCGCGGCAATCGAGCGTTTGGAAATTGTCAAACAGCTTTTGCCGGCCGATGACGCCGCTTCCCGGGAAAACGTTGAAAAGGCGATTGACACTTTGCGCCGCGGCGGATCAATTGCGTCGCCCGCCGCGGAATCAACGCCGTCCGCCGGGGACGAACTTTTGCCGGCAAGCGGTTTGGAAAACACCACGAAAGACGCGGCGGCAAACGCTTTCGAAAACGCGCCGGCCGCGCCGGAGGATGTTTTGCCGGCCGCGCCGTCCGCCGGGAATGATTAACCGGCGGCGCGCGCTTGGCGCGATGACGAATTGCCGTTCTTTGATTTATAATCAAAGAACGCGCTAGGAAATCGATGAACATCGGAAAATACCAACAATTTTTGCGATTTATCTTTGGTCTGATGATTTTTTTCTTGTTGTTTCCGGGAGGTTTGAGCCGGCCGCTTTCGGCGACTGCTAGTACGACCGCCAATGCAAACGCGGCTGCAATCTACAATTTGAAAGACGATTTCGGTCAAACGCTGGGATTGACGGGAAATATTTTGAAACTTGGGCAGGGAAACATTGTTCATGGATTGTGTTGCGCCGATTACGATCTTAAGATTGCGGCGCGCGCCGGACAGGCGAGCGTGGCGGAGTTTTTTGACGGCATCAAAAACAATGTTCGCGACCGTCTGCGCAACTGGCTGGGGATAGAAGATTCGCCAGACGACATTGAATTCTTGTTACTTAACAACAACGATCAATCATCGGTAATCAATGATAATGATGGTAATGATCAAGCATCAATGTCTGACGATAATTTTGAAAAAGAGTCGAACCTTTTTGAAAAAGAGCCAGACTCTTCCGAAAGCGCGCCGGTTCCAATCGTTCAAAACATCTATCAAAACATCTATCCTGAAAAGGAGATTCAAACCATTCACACCAAAGAAGTCCACATTAAAACCGAAACCATTGTCGTTGACAAGAATACCAAGGACGCTGTGGAGCACATTTTGCGCCAGCTGGATTCGGATCGCCCCAATTATTCTCTGGGGCAGGTTTTTTCTATGCCGTCGAACCTTGACGCCAAAACCTTACGCGTCGGGGATTCTTCGGGCGTTGACTTTACCGTGGATCGGGACGGCAATGCCGGAACTAACAATCTGAATGTTACCGGCGATGCGGTGATACGGGGTAATTTGACCGTGGTAGGCGCGCAAACTTATAGTGGCGCGACAAGATTTGAAGTTTCCACTGCCGGTCCGGCGCTGGCGGCGATTCAGAACGGCACCGGCGCGGCATTTCAGGCCGATGATATTTTACTCAAGGATTATAAGATTGATTTTTCCGGTTTGGGATCGCTGGAAATTGACGGCGACGGTTATTTAATTTTGGCGTCTCAAAACGGTAAAATAAAAGCGGCGGACAACAACGTTTTCTACACCGCCGGCGGGCACCCGATAAACGCTCCCGGCGAGGAGATTTTGCGCGCGTCAACGCCGATTTTCGGGTTTGACATTCCGGCGCGCACTGCCAGTGACAATTTTGTGGCAATCTCCAAAGAGATGATTTTGAACGACGATTCATTTCCCGCGGCGATGGAAGGCACCGATCGCGTCTATAAGTTAAACATTGTTTATTCCGATGATGCCGCCGCTTCCTCGTCTTCGTGGCGGATATATAACATTACCAGAAACAAAGTGACCGCAGAATTTGCCGTACCGCCGGCACAAACCGGTAGACTGACGGAAAGCGCAACGCATATCACCGCGGCATTGGTCTTGCCGCCGGCAAGCGAAAAGTGGCGGGTGGAGGCCAAACCGCCGGCGGACAAAACCATTCAAGTCTACCGAATTTCTCTTGAAGCCTACGACCAAATTAACTAATTCATAAAGCGATGGTCTAACCTTCGCTAATGCGAAGGTCAGACCATCGCCAAAACCTTCGCGAAAATAATCAAAAAAATATGTCCAAAATTTTCAAAAAACAGGAAACGCCGCGGCCGCGGCCGAAATTGCCGATCGCCAAAAGAGCGAAGTTTACCTCCCTGCTTTTTATCGTCGTGTCAATTTTCATCGGCGGGGCGATTATCTGGGCGGCGGATATGTATTATGATATTGACGCGCAAAAAGTGGTGATCAACGAGGTTCAGCGCGTGGTCAAATCCGGCGCCACCGCGCTGGAAATTTTGGGCATTGCCAAATTCGGCGATGGCGGCACAACCGATTACGCCCAATTTTCCCAAACCGGCGATCTGGATTTTTTTGGCGCGGCGGACACGATTTCAAAATCGGACGGGGCGCTCACGATCCAAACCACTGCGGGGACCGGTTTGAAAACACTGGGAATATCGTCGGCGGGCGCGTTGAATTTTTCGGCGGGTGCACCGTCGGCATGGAATTTGGGAGCCCATTCTCTGGCGATAACATCGCAGAATTTCAATGTTTCCGACAACGGTAACATCACCGCGCAAGCCGGCTACGGACTGGACACGATTGGCGCGGGCGCGCTGAATCTGGGCAACACCATGGCAACATCGGTGAACATCGGCAACGGCGCGGCAACATCGCTAGGAATGGGCGCGGGCGGAAACTTGACGCGCACGATTAACATCGGTACCGGCACGGGGGCAGACACCATTAACATCGGCACGGGCGGCGGTGCGGATGTCATCAAGCTTGGCGGCAATTCGGGGACGCTGGCAATTGATACCGGCGACTGGGATATTTCCACCACTGGCGAGATGACCGGTATTTCGGGAATCACCAATGACGGCAGTTACGCGCAAACCGGTACTGGAACATTCGGCACTGGTACCGGCGCGGTATCGTTGAACGGCTCCACTTCGGTTACCGGAAGCAACACTTTTACTGTGGGAACCGGGGCTACTTCTTTGGGCGGCACTTTGGGCGTGGCCGGATTGACGACGCTAGGCGATAATTTGACATTTTCGGGCACTGCCGCGCGCACCATCACCGGGCCGGCGACGGGCGGCATAACTTTGGCGGTGGCCGGCGGACCGATAGGTCTGACTACCACCGGTTCGGGAGGAATTACGCTTAATTCGGCGGGGCAATTGCTGTTGCAGTTTGGCGCCGCCGGGGGATTCACCTTGGGAGACGGCACGACCAATTACTTCCAGATTGCCGCGGACGGCACCTTGACTTTGGCCACGGGCGCCGGCGACGAAATCGTTTTGAATCCCGCGGGTAGCGGGGCGGGAGTGGTGCGATTGGGGCCCGGCGACGTGATTTTGACGGCCGGCGGCGGCGCGGCGATGCGGACTTCAGGGGAAGAAATTATGCGCGGGATGGCGCCGATCTTCGGTTTTGATATGCCGGCGCGCACCGCGTCAACGGACTATATCGCGGTGTCGCGGGAGCTGGAAGATTATCCGTTTCCCGCGGCGATGACGGGCACCACGCGCGTGCACAAATTCGTCATCCGCTATGCCGATACCGTGAATACCCAGACCACCTGGCAGGTATACAACACCACCGACAATGCGGCAACGGCAACATTCACCGTGCCGGCGTCGGCGTCAAGCAATTTGGAAAAAGGGGAAGTCTACACCACCGACGCGGTGATTGTGCCGATTGATGCCGATGACTGGCGCCTGGACGTGAAAGTCGCCGACGGCTCCGGCGGCGCGATACAAATCTACCAGATATTTTTGGCGGCCTACGACAGGGTGAACTAATCCGATGCAAAAACCCAAATGACAAAATCCAAATGACAAATCAAATCCAAAATCCAAATGACAAAAATAAATACAATTTGGAGGAAAGGACAGCTGTTTTTGGCGAAAGCATAATTGGTTTTGCAAAAACTTTGCCAAAAGATGCAATTGTTTTTCCGCTGATTAGCCAATTGGTGCGTTCTTCAACAAGCGTGGGCGCAAACTATATGGAAGCCGATTGCGCCGAATCAAAAAAAGATTTTCGCCATAAAATCGGGATTTGCAAAAAAGAGGCGAAAGAAACGACTCATTGGTTGCGAATGATGGCAAAAGCAGTGCCGGATAAAAAAAATGAATGCCGGGAATTTTGGCGGGAGGCGCACCAATTAGTGCTGATCTTTTCCGCAATTTTGCGAAAATGAAACAAGAGATATTTTAATTTTGAAATTGGGATTTGATTTAACATTTGGATTTTGACATTTGGGTTTGCAAAGACTCATATGTCCAAATGTTAAATCAAATCCTAAGTCCAAATGACAAAATTTATCCCGCCAACCAAAAACAAAATCACCGCCTTGGCGTTCGCGATATTGCCGATCTTGATCACCGGGATTTTGGCTTACGGCGCCAACATCTATTACGATCTGGATGCGGAAAAAATCGTCAACGGCGAGAACAGCGAACTTACCCAAAACCTTACTGTCGCCGGCAACGTCGGCATCGGGACGACGAATCCCTCTTCCAGATTGCACGTGGTCGGGGCGGATACTTCTACTTCAACGGTTGCGCAGATCGGGGGTTTATTGGGGACGGGCTTGGTGGTGTTGAATAACGGCAACGTTGGTGTTGGGGTGATTCCGTCGGTTTATACTTTTGATGTTAATGGAATTTCCCATGCAACAACCATTCAATCGTCAAACTATGTTTACAGCAATAACGGAGCTGGGGTATTTAACAAATTTCAAGTGGGGAATAATGATGTGGGTGCGGGTAGTTATTTTACCTTGCGTACTAATAATACGGAACAAGTGCGGATTGATAGCGCCGGCAATGTCGGTATCGGGACGACGATGCCGATTTACAAGCTTAATATTGCCGGGGCGAATGCCGGTACGGATGTGGGCGATGCGAGTTTGCTGGGGATTGTGAATACCGATACCACTGCCAACAATACCATCGGTCTTGCTTTTGGGCAGGCGAATTTGAGCGGTACAATCCAAACCGTGGCCGGTATTGATCTGGTGGGCGTAAGCCATGCGGATGGCGCGCAAAGCGGCGCGCTGGCGTTTTCAACAAGAAATGCGGGAAGCTGGGGCGAACGCCTGCGTATTGGCGCCTCCGGCAATGTCGGCATCGGCACGGCCGCGCCGAACAGCTATCCGGGCGCACCCCTAAGTCTGTTGCATGTTAACGGCCAAAACCAAGTTACCGATTCATGGGGGACCGCGTTGTTAACTTCCAACGGCGCCATGGGTATCAATAAAGGCGGTTCGTTAACTATGGGTGGATCTTATTTTGGAACTACTCTGGCCGGTTTCGGCGCGATTGCGGGCCGCAAGGAAAACTTCACATCCGGCAATCCGGCAGGTTATCTCCAATTATCTTATGGCAATTCTTCTGGAAGTTTGGTGGAGGGAATGAGAATTGATAGCACCGGCAATGTCGGGATTGGGACGACGGCGCCGGCGCAGAAATTGCATGTCGGCGGTGTTTCACAATTTGGCGATTTAGCGGCTGGTATTTCTGGCGGATTTAGGCTTCCCACAAATAACACGATGTTAGAAGTGCGGCAGAGTAGCAATGTTTCTCAGACAGGTAATGATGTGACTGGATGGGAGATGGTTACGAGTAGTAGCATAAATAGAAATTTATATTTATATAATTCTAATGCGGGAAATACACTTGGAATTATAGTTCAAGGCAACGTCGGCATCGGGACGACGACGCCGGGGGCGAAATTGGATATTGCCGCGGGAAATTTGGATTTGGACAACACCATCAACGCCAACCAGTCCGGGATGATCACCAAAAACGGCGCGCCGTTCATCCACGACTTTAATTATGGCGATAACGGAACAACAACAACCGACGGATACAATACTTTCGTGGGTTCGGGCGCGGGCAATCTGACGATGGGGAGCACGGCCACGGAAACTTGGCATAGCTCATTCAATACCGGCGTGGGAGCGAACGCTCTCTTTTCCAACACCACTGGCTACGGCAATTCCGCATTCGGAAGCAACGCTCTCTTTTCCAACACCACCGGTTCCAATAACTTCGCGATGGGGAATAACGCGGGAAGATATTACGGTTCGGGCACGAATACCAACCAAAACTCCAACAATTCTCTTTTCATCGGCTATGACACCCGCGCCAATGCCGCGGGCGGAACCAATGAAATCGTCATCGGGGCCAGCGCCATCGGCGCGGGCAGCAATTCCGTAGTCTTGGGCAACGACAGCATTACCAAAACCCTGCTGAAAGGCAACGTTGGCATCGGGACGACGGCGCCCTACAACAAATTGGATGTGGTGGGAAGTTTTGGAGTTACTGGTACATTGGGTTCGTATTACACAAGCCCATCGGGCAACGACCTTATTTTTACGAGAGCAGGACGAAATTATATACGCGCAGACAATGTCGCTGGTGATTTTGGTTTTGGTACTGGTGGGAGAGACAACGATTTAGTTATTGGTACTACTGGCATGGTAACGATTGCTCAAAATTTGGTTGTAAATGGCACAGGGAATACCACAATAGTTGGCAACGTTGGGATTGGGACGACGGAACCGGGGGCGAAATTGGATATTGCCGCGGGAAATTTGGATTTGGACAACACCATCA
>CAZUST010000018.1:11897-27189 GCA_964623335.1 uncultured Candidatus Saccharibacteria bacterium | reverse complement strand
GGCGTTGCAAATACTGCCAATACAGACAGTATCAGGTTTTTCGGCGTTGCCTAAATGGAGAACACCATCATCGGAAGCGCCGCTGGAATTAGTGGCGTTGCAAATACTGCCAATGCAAGCGGTCGCGGGCTTGGAGGTACCGATAGAATAAGAACCGACCGCGGCGGTAGAATCAGACGTCCCGGCATCGGAAGCGCCGCCGGAATCGGCGGCGTTGCAAATACTGCCAATGCAAGCGGTCGCGGGCTTGGAGGTACCGATAGAATAAGAACCGACCGCGGCAGAAGTGTTTTCGGAGCTACCACTGCCCGAATTACTGCTCCCAAAATTAGTAGCGTTGCAAACACTGCCAATGCACGCCGCCGAAGCCTGACCACTTCCCGATTGGCTGGTATTGGAAGTTTGAGAACTGCCCGAACCAGCTGTATTTGAACCGCCGATGATGATCGTTTCTTTTTGAGTACTGCTCCCAAGAACAATAATTGCTTTTCGACCGTCCGAAGTTTCGGTTTCGACCACCTGCTGATTAGAGTCGCTGTCTTGAATGGCGTTTTGCAACTCAACATCGGCCGCGGTCTGGGCGGCTTGATCTTTATCGGCAGCCGTATCCGTGGTCATCGTTTCGGTTTTATCGCCCGCGGCCTGATCCTGGCCGCCACCCTCTTTAGTCTGGTCGCTGCCGGTCTGATCCGAGATTTCAGCCGTGCCGTCGCCACCAGCGCCACTGGCGGTCGCCCCGGTTCCACTGCCAGTATTGTTTTGAATATCCGCGATAGAACTGTCGGCAACCGCCGTGCCGTCGCCACCAGCGCCACTGGCGGTCGCCCCGGTTCCACTGCCAGTATTGTTTTGAATACTCGCAATAAGACTGTCGGCAACCGAGCCAACATTGGAATTATCAGACTGAACGGCCGATAAACTCTCGGCCGCATTTTTAAACGACGGGTTGGTTTCCGCATAAGCCTGAATTTCGGAAGAATTTAAATAAGATTGCATTGCACTTAAAATTCCCGCCGGATCTACCCCGTTTTGAAAAGCATCGTTGATCGCGGCTTTGAATTCCGCGATCCTGTTGAGCATATCAATCTCCGCCTGGCTTAAACCACTACTACCACCACCACTATCGCCGCCATCATTGGTTCCGAAACTGTCGCTGCCACTCCCGCTCCCGCCGCCATAATTTGTCGCGCTTCCAGGCGCGGCATATTGGACAGCGGGACTATTACTAGTGCCACTAAGATTTAACATGGCGAAAACTACAGTAAAACCAAAAAATAAAGATACGAATGAAATTGTGATTGAAAAAATTAAATATCTTCTTTTTAAGAACGAAATCATTTTTAGATATAGATTCACAAAGTTCAATGACATGATGGATAATATTAAATTATTTTATTATAACATTATTTTTAATAAGTATAGTATTGTACCTTGTAAGGTTTGCGAACTCACGGAGAACCGCTTGCCGGGGAGCAAAGATAAAGCGAATTTATTGAAGTTTGACTTCAACTTTGAGAAGTCAATTCTCAACAAATCCGCGGCGGTAAATCCTTGGAAGTCAGACTTCCGCGAGCACGCCAAAGATTGGCTTAAAACCCGGTCCCGCGCGAACGATTACGGCGGGAAATCAAACTATCGCGCGCCCAAGGCGCCCCGATATTCCCGCGAAGAAGTTTGTTAATCCTCCGCTTCGCAATCGCCACGCTATGGACGGGCATTTGTCTCCGACGCGGAGCCTCGGGGCATTCTGCCAGATTAATAAAAAAATGGGGTTATGCATTAAGCTCCCCAAAACTGAAACCTTTGATTGTAGGTCTCGTTATCCAACAAGAAATTCATAACCGTGGAACCATCAGCCAGTATCTGAACCAAATACCCTTGCCGATTGTTAAGCGGATTGTTCACTTTATGAATATTTGCCGGATATCCATGAAATGTCTCGTTTAAAATGGCCGCTGATACATCGGCAGTTGTAGCCGCGTTTATCCCGTACGCGATGACTAACAGACGATTTAGTGTTTCAAAAGGAGGCATTTCCTCCTTAAAAAACATTAAGTCAACCGCACCAGCTATCGTCCTGTTCAAGTTATAAAAGACAATGCTTTGCTGGGAATAAGGATAAACATCTACGGATTCATCGATACGGAATCTTTTAAACTGCTCTGTTGCAGAAGTTGCAGTCACACCATTATCTACAGGGGATTCATTAATACGTAGTTCTTTAAACTGCTCTGGCGGAATATCCTGGAAAGATCCGTTGAACTTATTAACGACAATCATGCCAGGTCCATTATCCGCCAAAGTTGAATCAATTGGGCCAGGTAGATCTAATTGATAAGTCCGCCAGCCTATTTCCGCTGTAGTATTTTGTGGCGTAATACCAACAAAATACCCCATTACCGGCATGCTCAATGCGCACGCCGTTAAAATTATCAATATTTCGTATCTACTAAATTCCATCGCGATACACCTCCGCGGCCTTTGACAATGTTAAAGAGCACGCCGCACAGATATAATTATATACATTTTTTTGAGTTTTTGTCAAGGTTTGCGAACTCACGAAGAACCGCTTGCCGGGGAGCAAAGATAAAGCGAATTTATTGAAGTTTGACTTCAACTTTGAGAAGTCAATTCTCAACAAATCCGCGGCGGTAAGGCGGGATATAAAGTCAGGTTTCCGTGATTACGCCAAAGATTGGCTTAAAACCCGGTCCCGCGCGAACGATTACGGCGGGAATGCGGCAGATAGGATTTATTTTTTGGCGGATTCCTCTTCCCGGGAGCGGGCAACAAAGCCGATTACCAACAGGGCGATGGCCAGCGATAACAATACCATTAACGCCAGATAGATCGAAAAATTATTTTTGAGATCATCGGCCGAAATCTTAATTTCGGCTTCGGGATTAGTAAACTTTTGCACTGCCGCGGTCCCGCTTTTAACAAAAACGAACTGTTCCGAACGGGCCGCGAGACTGCCGTCGCTGTTGACCAGCGCGGCGTAAGCCGAGTGCTGTCCATCGGATAAAGGCTGGTGGACATCATAAATCCAGGCGCCGGCCGAATCCGCTTTAACCATGCCGATCACCGGCACCGAATAGATAAACACAGTGACATAGCTGTCGGGCAGGCCGCAGCCTTCCAGTCGAAAACCGACAGTATTATCCGCCAAAGTGATCGCGGATATTTTTTCAACCCGATAGACATCGGCCTGCCGGGGCGCAACCGTGCGCGGATCGGCATAATTGACGCGAGCGAATTCCCCGACGACTAAGGGATCGTAACCATGAACAATCTCGTCGCCATCAAGCGCGCCATCGCCGTCGGTGTCGGGATTGGTCGGATCGGTTCCGGTAAGTATTTCTTGGGCATCGCTGGCGCCGTCGTTATCAATGTCCCGGGCCAGGATAAGCTGTTTGGCCATCGTATCCATTTCTTGTTTGGAAATTTCATCTTCCAGATCTTTTAAATTTTTTAAGACCATTGCCTTGTCCTGATCGCCGGCAAGCGAAACAATACTATCCGCCAGCGCCGCGCGCGCGTTCTCCTTTTGTTGAACTTGTTCCTGCAAATCGCTGATATTTTTATCAAGTTCTTTTACTCTTGTTTTGAGATCATTCAGTTCATTAATCTTTTCCTGTTTGATCGAAGCGATCGTGTTCTCGCTAATCGCCGCGACCTGTTCTTCCCTGGTACGAACCGATTCGTAATCCTTTTGCCTTTCCAATATATCTTCCGTCAAACTGCGGTTAAGCCGCTGGATATCCCGGGTAATTTCCGCGACCCGCGCGATATTATCCGCGACGGCAGGCGATGCCCCGGTCTTGGCAGCAATCGAATCGATTGCTTTTTGTATGGCTTGATCGATCGCCCGGGTATTGATTTCGATCCGAAGATTCGTTTCCTGGATAATTTTTTTGATCGCGGCAACCCGATCATTATCGACTTTGTTTTTAATGTCAACCGCCAGATCAGCCGGGTTGCTATCAAATATCAGACCATCCTTGGTAATCCGGGCGTAAATTTTATAATTGCCATTGGGCAAGGGCCGGCGATCAAGATCAAGATCGTAAATCCAAACGCCGTCGCCCTGATAAACCGCCCGGCCAAAATTGAGCGAGGCGGGCAACATTCCCCCGTCAAGATAAAGCAAAACCTCATCCGCATCAAAAACCACCACCTGCACCTCGATTTTGGGCGGGTTTTGCGAAACAGTTACGGTCGCTACCGACGACAAATCCGGCCGGTCCGGCGCGGAAATATCCGCAAGCGCATCAAGTGCGCCAAAATCCTTGCCGACCGGAACATCCGATAAAGAGGCCGGCGACATCGTTATTCCTTTAGACGGCGGCCAGTTAACGCGGATTTCGGAACCTGGCGCCGGAAATAAACCGGCGCGCAATATTGCCAAAAAACATCCGCATATCAAGGTCGGAAACAGGAAAAAGAAAATTATCGTTTTGGCAGGAACCATATAAAGCGGATATAATACGAAAAATAACCGAAAATCCGGATATTTTTATTATAATTCCAATCAGAACGCGGGTAAAACAATCTTATTAATCATATTTTTCTAAATTTTATTTGTTTTTGGAAAAAATCGAATTTCTATTTTTTATAGATGTTTCCTCATTAATTTGTTCCAAGAGCTTATCCCAGGGTTTAGCCGGATAAATATCCGTAAAAAACATCTTTCATCGGGCTCGTGGTCCGGACAGTGCCGCTGTTATTTTTGGCGATCGGCCGAAATTGGAATAAAATGAATGTATCTTGCCAATTTTACCACTACCGCAAATGATTCCGAGCTTCGTCGACACACTGGCTTCAGTGGCGCTAACCCCAAATGCCACCGATTCTTATCCGTTATATTTCATCATCGGGATCGCTCCCTGCGTTTTGTGGTTGTTGTTTTATCTTTTCCAGGACCGCCATCAGGAGCCCAAAAAGGAAATATTGGCGGTATTCCTGCTGGGCGCGGCCATGACCGCGCCGGCGGTCGCGCTGGAAAAACTGCTTATACCGGTAATCCAAAACGCGGGATTCGATCCCCTTTTTACAATATTGGCGATTGATATTTTTGCGGTGGCGTTTGTCGAGGAATTTTTCAAATACGCCGCGGTATGGTTCAAGGAACAGGCGATCAACCATAATTATCAGTTGGACGAACCGGCGGATTTCGTGATCTATATGGTAGTTTCGGCATTGGGATTCGCCGCGGTAGAAAACCTGCTGTTCCTGTTGATGCCCGATACCAGCCCTCTGATCGCGCGATCGCTGGTGCGCGCGGGAACAGCGATACTTTTACACACATTGACTTCGGGAATGTTGGGATATTACATGGCAATGACCTTTTGCCATCGGGAACGGCGAGCCAGTATTTTGGTATCGGGATTCGTAATCGTCAGTTGCTTGCACGGCTTGTACAATTTTTCTATAATGAAAAGTGAAACCAACCTCGAATTTTTGCTGGCCACGCTATCAATTCTGCTCTTTATGGCGTGCACTTTATATATACAATTCCAGCATCTCTTGAGGATGAAAAGCGTGTGCGATATGAAATCCAGGCCGAAGCGAAAGTAACGACCTTCTTCATTTTCGCAGCGCAATTACATGTCTTCTTTTCTGGAAAAACTGAAAAAAGGAATGCGACAAGAGGCGGCAATACCGGATACGGTCGATGAAGTTCCGGAGCAAGAATCTTTTCCTGAAGGTGTTGCGGTATTGGCCGCGTACAAAAAAAGCACCCTATCCCCGGACAATCATAGGTCAAAAATGATCACCAAGGCCAGCCAGCCGGAAGAAGAAAAAGGGAAAGAAGAAGCGGAAAAACCGGAAACCGAAAAGCCGGCGGCCGAGAAGCCGGTTAAAACAGCAAAAAAAATCCCTCAAAAAAACATGACAAAGAAACCCACTCAAACCGAAACTGACAGCGAATGGCTCAGTAATGAGGGCCAGCTGGCGGTTGATGTTTATCAAACCGAAAGCGATCTGGTGGTCCAGGCAGCAATTGCCGGAATAAAAGTTGAAGATTTGGACGTCCTGATCGAGGATGAAGTAATCACGATAAAAGGCACCCGGCCCAATCCTCTGCAAGAAAACGGCGATTATTTTATCGAAGAATGTTATTGGGGCGTTTTCTCGCGCAAGATCATATTACCGGTGGAGGTAGATTCGTCGAGAGCCGACGCGACAATGAAGGAAGGAATACTCACAATACGCATTCCCAAGGTTCAGCGTGAAAAGAAAAAGAAGCTGATCGTAAAGTAATACCAAAAAAACCGCCGCAAGGCGGTTTTCAGTCAACCAAGTGCCGAGGGGGAGACTCGAACTCCCATGGTTTTACCCACTGGCTCCTAAGGCCAGCGCGTCTGCCATTCCGCCACCTCGGCCGGGTGATTTCATAAACAAATCCCCGCCACTTTTTATTTAGTGCCTTTGGCAATAAAAATCAATTGCCGGAGGATGCACCAGCAAAATCGCGATGTTCACGCCGTATCTGATAAAAACGCGGCTGACATTTTCGGCGCCCCCAACGCAACCAACCCGGGTATAATCATCCATCAGCGAATAATCGGACATACCTTTTCAACGCGGCATCCGGCCGGCGATAAAAACCCTTACCGGCGGCGCGCGCAATGTCAGATAACCGTCCCGATCGTATTCCATGGAATGAGTTTGGACGTATCTGGACAATATCCGAGAACCGCTTCGGCGGGATAATACTCCCGCGGGTCGACCGCGAGCACGTTATACAGATCAAAAACAACCGTACTGATGATTCCGGTCAAGAATATCAGCGCCAGCAAATATTTTACTTTGCCGACAGTTCAAGGTTTTTTGACATTCTCACGAATAAATTCGGCGCCGCTTCCCATACCCCGGCCATAGGCGGCGGCCAAAAACCGCGTTAATCAGCCATTCATGATCACCCCAGGCATGGCTCGCCATCGCGCGGCTCAATTTGCCAAATCGCGGTTTGGCGGTTTCCCACGATCCAATTCCCTACTTTGACATGCCATCCGAAATCAGAGTCGAGCATTGTTGAGACAAACAACAAAGTTTGATTCCCCGCCTTCATCCCCGGAGCAAGCTCCGCGGGGAAATAAATATTGGATAATTATTCGTATCCTGATGGTTCCCTCCCGCTTTCAACAAAATGAGCCCGAAGGCTCATTTTTATTTACTCGCTATAATACTTCGGAGTTTATCGGTTCGAATACGAACCGTTCAACATCCGGGCAGTTTATTTTCGCAATTGAATTGTAAACGGGATAATTTAGGTTTACGATGCTGATGATGCGCCGAGCACCAATGCGACAATCCCTTTGGCCAGTAAAGCGACAATCACGCCGATCGCGGCATACATGATTTTGCGGCGCGCGCCGTTAACCTTCTCTTCCGAACCGCTGGAAGTCACAAAGTCGTAAGCGGCCCACAAAATATAAAAAATCGCCACAATGATCAGGATACCCACCACATAATTGGCTACCTGATTGAGAGTCGTGCTTAGATCGTTGGTGTTGAACCGATCTTTACCAAGTTCCGCGTCAACTTTCTTTTCTGGAATTATACCAGACGCGGCTGATACTGAAGTTACGGGCAACATTCGCGTCGCAATCAAAACGGACAGCGGCAGTAACGAGAATATTTTTTTCATTTTATATTATTTTGTAATTGTTTATATTTATTATTTATTTTCGCACTACTGATTTCCGGTGTCAACTCCTCCTCCCACGATGCCGAGCACCAATTGCACGATCGCGATCGCCAACATGGCAATAACCAAGCCGATAATCGCGTAAGTAATGGTTTTTTTGGCGCTTTCGGTTTTCTTTTCGTCGCCGCCGGAAGTCGTGTATTGGAACGCGCCCCAAAGGATCATAAAAATGCTGGCGACTATCACCGCTCCCAAAAAATAATTCCTTATATTCAACATAACATCGCTGATGCTTACAGCCGGCGGCTCAACATTAAGATCGTCATCGTCGGCAGCAAATACTAATTGCGGAAGCGTGCCGGAGATTACGGCGGCGATTTTTACGATTGTTTCATTGGCAATTTTATTTTTCATGTTTATTTGGTTAATCGGTTCCCAAGGCATTTTGAATGATTTTGATGAACCTGCGGCCAGGACAATAATAACCAGGCCGACTGATCTGGCGCTTGCCTTTGGCGATCTTTTGCGGCGCGCCGCCCGATGCCGCAATTTCCATCCCGTCCCGGACGATGAATATCGGACAAACAAGCAACGCGACATTAAAGGGAAATTTCATTGCCGGCCGAATAATCCCGGGCAAATTATATGGATATGGTATCGGCGGATCGATGCCGGCCGCGAAAACCGAATCCGCCGTTAAAAAAGAAAAGGACGGGATCGCGGTAATATACTTGCTCAATGATCTCATGCTAGTTTACTCCCAGAATAGTTTTAATGACTTCAACGAACGCGCTGGCAAGGGCCATAATAACCAGGCCCACCAAGGCGTAGGTAATTTTTTGCCGACCATTCTTGATCTTTTGTTCGGCACCGGCCGCGGTCGCAATCTCGAATCCGCCCCAGATGATGAATATCGGGCAAATAGCCAGAGCCAGGCCAAAAAGAAAATTGATGATTCTTTGAATAATATCCTGCAGTTCCACGTTCCCGAGCGGATTTACTATACCGACGCCCGTATCGGTACTTTCGGCATACACCTGCAATGCCGCCAAAGAAAGCACCATGGAAACAGAAACTGCCGAAATGATTTTATTGATTTTCATATTGTTAGCCGTAGGTCTTTAATTTTTTTAAATATCAATCCGTAATGGAAATTTCCCGCTTTGAACTCGTTGACAAGAGCAAAACCGGCGGCAATGGCCAAATTTTTGAGCTCTTTTTTGGCAATTTTTTGTTCCGGTCCGATCGTGGCATTCTCATTCCATTCGACAATAAGCACCCGGCCGCCGATCTTTAAAATCCGGTTAGCTTCGATAAATACCGCCTTGCGGTCCTGAACTTGGAAAAGAAGATTGGTCAGCAATACCAAATCCATCGAATTGGCAAGCAGCCTCGGGATAACCTTTTCGATATCGCTTTTTACCAGTTCAATATTTTTCAATTTTTTGTCGCGCGCCTTGCCGCGAACCACCGAAAGGGGCTCTTCCAGCAGATCAATAGCATAAACCTTGCCATTCTCCAACAACTCGGCCAACGGAATTGTCCATTCCCCGGAGCCACAACCCAAATCCGCGGCAGTCATCGTGCTTTCCAGCACCAACTGGTCGTTCAAAATTTTCCGGGGATTGATGAATCCAGGAACCATTGATTGGTTAAAATTTAGTTTTGCGAAAACAAAAAATTATCAAATTGAACTCTTTTGGTAATTATATCCATAAAAAAATCCGGACGCAACTTTTTGTAGAGGGTAGCCGCGCGCCAGATATTGGGAGATAAGCTCAAAATACAAATTTGCCAAAGTCGCGTTTCGGCGATTACCCCGAGAAACGACCGTAAAAAATATATTTCCCGAATGGGTTTCGATACCGCGGGCGCTCAACCAAAGAAGCGCTCCTTTGAGAATTCTTGTAATCCGTAACCCCAAAGCAAGACCTCGGCGAGTTACGGATTTTAAAATGCGAATATCCAGTAAAAACGGCTAGACGCTAGATACAACTGGCGGAAGCCACTTTGTCACCGTCTTCGAGGCGCATAATCCGAACGCCCTGCGTGGCGCGCGACAAAACCGAGATACCATTGATGGGAACGCGAATAACCTGGCCTTTCTTGGAAATAACCATCATTTCCTCTTCGTCGGTCAAAACAAACGAGGTTACCAGATCGCCGGTTTTACTTGTGATTTCGGCCACTTTGATGCCCGAACCGCCGCGGTTTTGCATGCGATATTCTTTGATATTGGTGCGTTTGCCGTAACCGTTTTCCATCACCACCAGCACCAGGCGTTCACGGGGTTTACCATCCGCCCCGATCGCAGCGCCGGGAGAAACCACATCCATTCCCACCACTTCATCGCCGCGTTTAAGACTTATCGCGCGAATACCCGCAGCTTGGCGACCCATTGGCCGAATATCGGTTTCTTTGAAACGAACCGACTGGCCCTTCTTGGTTACCACAATGATCTCATCCTTGCCGCTGGTCTTGGAAACCTTGCGCAAAGAATCGCCTTTTTTCATGGTGATCGCGATCAACCCGGAACGGCGGATATTGTCGAATTCTTCGAGTTTGGTCTTTTTGGCAATACCGTTCTTGGTTATCATCAGCAGAAATTTCTCGTTATCAACGGGTGTTTCCTTGATTTTGGCTTTTTCTTTTTCGGTTAAAGCCTTACCCAGGGTCATCATGTAAAGTACTTTTTCCTCCGGTGCCAATTCCAAGAAATTGACCAGCGCGCGGCCCTTGGCTACGCGGGCACCTTCCGGAATTTCATAGGCAAGCGTCTGGAACACCCTGCCGGTATCGGTAAAGAACAGTATCCGGTCATGGATATTGGCAATCATGGATTGTTCAACAATGTCATCACCGACAGTCTTCAAACCGATAATGCCCTTACCGCCCCGTTTCTGGATCTTATAGGTCTTGGGATCGATACGCTTGATATAACCCGAATTGGTCAGAGTTATTGCCACTTCTTCGTCCGGGATCAGGTCGGCTTCGGAGATCTCGCCGATTTTATGGACATAAACTTTGGTGCGGCGGTCATCGCCGTAAATTTCTTTAATCCGAATGAATTCTTTTTTCATCACCGCCTTGATCTTGGCCGGACTTTTCAAAATACCGGATAGCTCATCGATCTTGGCCATCAGTTCCTTGAGTTCATTGTCGATCTTTTCCCGCTCAAGTTTGGCGAGTGCCGCCAGCTTGGTTTCCAATATCGCGTTTGCCTGAATATCATCAAGTTTGAAACGTTTCATCAAATTGACGCGAGCTTCATCACGGTTCTCCGATTTGCGAATGATCCGGATCACCTCGTCGATATCGGCCAGGCATTTGACCAAGCCCTCCAAAATATGCGCCCGTTCCTGGGCTTTGTTCAGTTCATATTGCGTCCGGCGGGTGATTACCTGCTTGCGATGGTTCAAGAAATGGGTCAAAACATCGGCCAGACTCAAAACTTCGGGCTGGATGCCATCCACCAAGGCCAGCATATTCAAATGGAAAGTCCGTTGCAACGCGGTAAATTTGTAAAGCCGGTTCAAAACCTTTTGCGGCTGGGCTTCGCGAGCCAGATCGATCACGATCCGCATCCCTTCCTTGTCGGATTCGTCACGGACATCTTTGATGCCGTCGATTTTCTTATCGGCGACCAACGCCGCGATCTGCTCCAGCAAGCTTGATTTTTGCACCTGGTAAGGTATTTCGGTAATAATGATCTGATAGCGGTCGGTCTTCTCGATATGGACGATATCGGCCTTGCCGCGGCAAACGATCGGCCCCCTCCCTTGCGAATAGGCGGCGATAATTTCCTTGCGGTCGAATATTTCGCCTCCCAACGGAAAATCCGGTCCCTTAATAAATTGGAACAGGTCTTCGGTAGCCGCCTTGGGTTCATCCAACAGATAGACCAGCGCGTCGCAAACCTCGCCCAAATTGTGCGGCGGAATATTGGTCGCCATACCCACGGCAATACCCAGCGAACCGTTAAGTAAAAGCTGGGGCAAGGGCGACGGCAAAACCGAAGGTTCCTTGCGGGTGCCGTCATAATTATCGATGAAATCAACAGTATTTTTCTCGATATCTTCCAGGATCGCCTCGCCGATACGCGACAACCGGGCTTCGGTGTAGCGCATGGCCGCGGCCGAATCGCCATCGATCGAACCGAAATTACCTTGGCCCTGCACTAGCGGGTATCTTAAAGTAAAATCCTGCGCCAAACGCACCATGGTGTCGTAGACCGAACTATCGCCATGAGGATGATAGCGGCCCAAAGTGGAACCGACTACCGTGGCAGACTTGCGGTATTTGGCGGTGTGGCGCAAACCCTCCTCAAGCATCACGTACAAAACCCGGCGCTGGGCGGGCTTCAACCCGTCGCGCACATCGGGCAAAGCCCGCGACACGATCACCGACATCGCGTAATCGATATAGGAGTCTTTCATTATCCCCGAAATTTCGGTGGATTTCACCTGCTCGAATTGTATCGGCGATTGCTGATTATCATTATCTTTTGATTTTTTGGCCATATCCGTTTTTCAATATCAAACCTAACTGATTTTTAGGGATTCAAAACGATTATTTTGGCCTCTTCGGCGGTAATATCTTTTTTCTTGATCGTCAGTTTGGGCAACGGTTCGACCGAACCGATGCCGGCCTCTTTCAAAAATTCCCGCAAGCCGTTGGCATCAATTTTCAGTTTAGGAATTTCGAAATTCATAGGAACGATAATACTGGGTTCGATCTGGGAAACAACTTTCAACATCTCTTTGGCGCCGATATTTTTGGCGTTGCCCACGGGCGCCATCAAGATATCGACATTGCCGATGCGTTCCACAACGTCGACGGACAATTCGGCGTCCTGCAAGTTGCCCAAATGGCACAGTTTCAATTCTTCGGCTTCAATCGTGTAGATCGTGTTGGTACCGGCTGGAATTTTTCCTTCAGCGGGAATTCCAGCAACGGCAGTACCTTGAATGTAGATTCCCTTCACTTCATATTCGCCGGGACCGTCAATTATAAAAGCGCCAGGGATATTTTTTTTCAAATCTTCCGGGGCGGCAGTATAAAAATGGTTGGTCAAAAGAACGATCGACGCGTCAGTTTTGGAATTTCTGATACCGGTAATCTCCTCATCCAGCGGATCAATCAAGATCGTAACATGCTCCCCCTTTCCTTTGGCGGCAATGATTTCAAAACATGACTGCCCGTGCCAGATAATTTGCATATATTTAAAAATTAAGCGTTTGCATCAATTCAAAACAAGTAAATCCGCGATCAATAATTCACCGACCGCATCCCTTCGCCGGGACCAAAGACAACGAGGCAAGGTTTGCGGCATTGGCGACGTTTTGCCGAACATCAATGCCATGATCGCGCAATTTTCAACAAACTACCACGCGCCCAAGGCGGCGCGGCAGTTTGATTCCCCGCCATTCATCCCCGGTCAGAGCCCCGAAGTATCGCATTCAATAAAATCAAATCTAAAAATTGGAAAATTCCCTAATTGTTGAATATAGCATTAAACGGCAACCCGTTCAAATGCTTGGCTTCTTTAAAAAGCAAAACCGCTTCCGAATTTCCTCGAAAACGGGCCTCCCCTAAAAAACCAAAGCAATTCTTTATCTGGCATGCTTGACGGGCTGATGGAATTAAACATCCTCAACAAAATCTTCCTCTCCTCCTTTTCTTTTTACCATTACCGCGATAACAAGCGCGGCGGCAAGCACGAAACCCGCCAGCAAGATCACGATCAAATTATTTTTTCCCTGCGGTTTGATATCGGCGCAATCTTTATCCGCATCATCGCCGCTTGCCGGACAATCCGGATCGCACGCGCAGTCGGCGGCATTGTCACATTTTCCGTCATTATCGGAAAGTTCGATTTTTCCGCAAACCGCTTCTTTTTCTTCCGCCGGAGGAGCGGCCGGCGTTATTGATTCCAAATCGGGATTTTTATATTCAAAACTGATAACCGAAGATTCCTCGCTCTTATTCCCGTTCTCATCCTTGCACCGGACATAATAAGTATATTTCCCGTAATCATTGAGACTAACGATTGCGTTATGATTTTTGTTATCGGTGCTGGTAAAAGATTCGGTCATTGCTTCAAAATCACTGTCTTCCATCCCCCAATGGCATTCAGTCTTATCTTCCGTGAACACCGTTAAAGAAACGTTCTTTTGGTAAACCGTTCCTGCCGGTAGCAACCCCGACATTAATAAATCTTTTTTGGGAGGTATATATTTAAAACTTATTTTAACGGGCTGGCTGTTTTTGTTGCCCGAACCGTCTTTGCACTTGATATAATAGATATAATCCGCCCCGCCGGATAAGTTTATTTTTTTATTGTGGTTAATGCCGTCTTGGCTGTCCATAATCCCTTCCATCGAATCATAATCCGTATTGGAAACATCATATTTGCAAGTCGCTTTTTCATTCGTCGCGCAAGAAATGACGGCGGGCGACGCGTTGACTTCCCCCGCAGGCGCCAAATTGGATATTGTCGGCGGATTGGTATCGGCCGGCGCGGTAACCTTTGGAGGAGCCTGAACGGCTGGCTGATTGTTTGAATTCGGCGCGACATATCGAAAAGATATTTTTCCTGAAGTTTGGTTGATATTTCCCGCCGCGTCGCGGCACCTTACATAATAGACGTAACTGCCGGAAGCCCCTAAAGTTACCGGCACCGAATGGTAAAGTTTGTTCGAAGTGTTAAAAGCCAAAGTCATCGTGTCGAAATTCTTGTCATACCAGCTGTAACGGCAATCTGCCGGTTCATTGGTAGTAACAGCCAATGTGGCATTGGAACTATTGACGGTTCCCGAAGGCAATAATCCTGAAATTACCGGCGGTACCGTATCGCCAGCGACACAAACATTATTTTTGCAAACTTTGCCGCTCAACGCGCAATTTTCAACATTGCTCCAAGTCAAACTTTGCGTGCACGCGTCATTGACGCAATCTTTGGCAAGCATACCCTGCTGGCGCCAATTGCCATTGCATTGGTAGCTGGCGGTTGGAGTATTCATCCCGCAGTTTTGATAAATATCGCCCCGGTTGCCGCAGGAATCGTACCAATAAACGTTGCCGTTGTAGCATTTTTTGTGATCTTTTGCCGTACAGTCTCCCGGAGAACATTCACCGTCGGAACAAGTCTCGTTCGCGGCGCACGTATCGTAAATATCGCCCCGGTTGCCGCAGGAATCGTACCAATAAACGTTGTTGTTGTAGCAAGCCTTGTGATCTTTTGCCGTACAGTCTCCCGGAGAACATTCACCGTCGGAACAAGTCTCGTTCGCGGCGCACGTATCGTAAATATCGCCCCGGTTGCCGCAGGAATCGTACCAATAAACGTTGTTGTTGTAGCAAGCCTTGGATGAATTGGCGGTGCAATTGTTGACGCAAGTCAAGGTAGCGGGCGAGCAGGTTTGGGATGAAGTGCAAGTGGCCGCAATATCGCCCCGGTTGCCGCAGGAATCGTACCAATAAACGTTGTTGTTGTAGCAAGCCTTGGATGAATTGGCGGTGCAATTGTTGACGCAAGTCAAGGTAGCGGGCGAGCAGGTTTGGGATGAAGTGCAAGTGGCCGCAATATCGCCCCGGTTGCCGCAGGAATCGTACCAATAAACGTTGTTGTTGTAGCAA
>CAZUST010000018.1:0-11797 GCA_964623335.1 uncultured Candidatus Saccharibacteria bacterium | reverse complement strand
GCCCCGGTTGCCGCAGGAATCGTACCAATAAACGTTGTTGTTGTAGCAAGCCTTGTGATCTTTTGCCGTACAGTCTCCCGGAGAACATTCACCGTCGGAACAAGTCTCGTTCGCGGCGCACGTATCGTAAATATCGCCCCGGTTGCCGCAGGAATCGTACCAATAAACGTTGTTGTTGTAGCAAGCCTTGGATGAATTGGCGGTGCAATTGTTGACGCAAGTCAAGGTAGCGGGCGAGCAGGTTTGGGATGAAGTGCAAGTGGCCGCAATATTGCCCCGGACGCCGCAGGAATCGTACCAGTAAACATTGTTGTTGTAGCAAGCTTTATAAGAATTGGCGGTGCAGCTATTAACGCATTTATTGTTTAGGCAGGATTGCCCGAGCGCGCAAGTACCGCAGTTGATCATGCTACCGCAATAATTGTCAATATTGCCGCAGTTATATCCCAGCGAAGCGCATGTCCGGCAAGTTCCCTGGCAATAAGCCCCCGTATTATTGATCGCGGAAGAAAAATATGATGCTATCGGCAAAGAAGATATGCAATAGTCTTCACCGCCGATCTTCTGGCAAGTTCCCGATTCGCAACCAGCCGTCCAAGAGCCAAGACAACCCCAGCCGTTTAACGGCGTATACCAAACGCCATTGCGGCAAACTGATTTACCGTAGCGATTCTCCAAGATCGTTCCCGAACTGGCGCACTGATTGGTAAAAAAGGGCTGGCCGCCATAACCGCAAGTCATGGGCGGACAACAGATTGTGTTATTGCAACTTGTTCCCGAAGGGCAAATTTCGCCGTTGGCACAGCGTAGATAAGGCCCCGGATCCATAGTGCAGCTGCGGCACATCGATACGTTGCCTTCCGTATAACAAGTTCCGGTTTCGCAAAGCCGGGTTGAATCGCAGCCCCATCCGTTTGCCGGCACTTTCCAGGTACCGCCGCGGCAAACCAAACGAGCCCAGGAATTTTCCCGATATTGGCCATTGCCCACGCATTCTTTCGTAAAATTAACGCCGTCGCCCCAGCCGCAAGTGCCGGCAGGACAGCAGACCGTGTTATTGCAGCTTGTCCCCGAAGGGCAATCACTGTTTTGGGTGCAACTTAACAAATCGGCGGCAACGGAAAACTCGCGTGTTTGATGATACGCCGCGAAAAACACTGCCGCCAATACGGCGATAAATCCCGCAATAATGATTTTTTTCATTGTTTTGACTCTTGCGCGATTTTCATAAATAACAACTCACGGCGCGTTATAAATTCATGGCGGCGGGTATCGTTTCCCGCGCCGCCCGAATCATAGGCTAAACCGTAGGACGCCAAAATCTCGGCGGCGGCAACCGCCCCGATCGAAATCTTTTTTAAAAATATTGGCCAGCCAACATTGTTCTTCGCTTAAATTATAACTCATTCGTAAAACAGTTCCAATCCCGTATTGTCAAATGACGGCTTCCGAAGATTTAGAAGGCTTCTTTCCCGGAAGCCGGAAAAATTTCCATAATTTTTTGATAAACATCTTCGATCCGTTTTCCGAAAGTTTCAAAATCCGATTCATTAAAAACCATGAATCTTGCCATTTGGATACATTCGCCGATCTGCTGGCTGGAGGTCGAATCGGATCTAAGTTCGTTTTCCTCAAAGCGCTTGAATTGCTCAAGAGTCATAATCTCCTTTTCGTTCTTGCGATTGCGTTCAATAATGCGATTGAACCGCAGTTCGATCGGCGCGTCAATGGCCACAAGCACGAAATTGCCCGCCTCCTGGAGCGCCCGAACCTCAAAAGGATTGCGAATGCTTGTCAGAGCGTAATTTAAGTCGCGGCCGTTCATTCTTTCCAGCGCCCGACGAGCCAAAACATCGGGTCCGGAAATCTGACGCATATTGTTACCGACATTATGTAAATTGTCCCGCGACAGTTCCAAACCGCGTTTCAAAGTTTCCTCGCGGATAAAATCGGAAAGAGAAATATGCTCAAATCCTTTTTTTGAAACCAAGTAATTCGCGAACGTATCCTTGCCTCCCCCATTGCTTCCAGTCACCCCTATTTTGAGCATATATTAAATATTTATTTTTTGATGCGCTCTTCCACTTCTTTTAAAATTTTGGCCGCGATATCCTTGCCGCCCAAGCCAAGCGCCACGCCCACGGCCAAAGAAACCGCAATCACGATACCGACAAAAACCGCCAAGACCAAAGGCGCGATAATCTTGAGCTGGTACAATATCGCCAGCCCCGCCAGCGTCCAGACGGTTGACGAGATCGCTTTGTCCAGAAAGCGCGAATACGCGAATTTTTCCCGGGCCGAATTGGCCGCCAGTTTTTTCCGGGAAAGATCAACCAAAAATACCGCGGCCGCGAAAATCAGAAACGCGAAAAAAATATTGATAAAATATTCCCAAACGCGGTTGAAGATCAGGCTTAACTGAGTCAGCCCCAGGATACTGGAACAAACCATGGCAAACAGCAGCAGGATCCAGATCTCCACCGTCTTGCCAAAAATCGCCACCATGCTGCCGCCGGCATATAACCGGGATATCTTTTCGTCCCAGCCCAGATGCTTAATGGCAAGATCGAGTTTGGTATTCGTAAGCATTTCGGTCACTTTGTTGCCGATAGTGCGGGCAAAATACCACGAAAACAAACCGATCACGACCGCCGAAATCACATAAAAAGCAAAATCATCCAAGCGGCCAGCAATGTCAACCAAATAATTTTCGAACATAGATTAAGTTTAAAGCGGCTAAAAGAAAAATTCAGGATTCTTTTTTAGCTTTGCGCTTTTCCGATCGCGGAGCGTTGGCGCCGCGGAGAAATACCTCGAGACTCCGCCTCGGGGTAGCTTATTTCACCATTTGGCTTTATGCAAGCCAAGATCATAACCAAACCGGTTAAAAAGCAGATGCAGAAAAAATGTCATCACAAACACTGCTCCCCAGACATACAGGTCCCCCATTAAATATTCGCCGACATAAGGCTCGAGCAGCACATAACTGCCGATAACGTAATTGGTTTGGTCCCAGGGCATGAAAGACGCGCCGGGCGCCAAATTCAGGCGACGCTTAATGAACGCCGCGACCAGATCGCCGATAACCACGCCTCCGGAAAGAAGCAGGGAAAAAGCCCAAAGGTTGA
Source organism: uncultured Candidatus Saccharibacteria bacterium (assembly GCA_964623335.1). Lineage (GTDB taxonomy): Bacteria > Patescibacteriota > Minisyncoccia > Minisyncoccales > UBA5738 > UBA5738. Next base: position 8,669 of record CAZUST010000018.1, on the reverse strand, counting down.
CGGACTTGTAATCCAAAAGAGAGAGTTCTTCAAACCAATGAAATTTATACAGCCACCATTGCAATAAAGCAATGCCCGTGCCTACGGCCAAAGCACAGATCACGCCCCGCCAGGTTTTGTGATCGCCGAAGATTCGTTTGCCGCCGATGCTTTTACCAAAATCCACCGGTACGGCCAAAAAATCAAAAACCTTGAGATTCTTAACTAAAGGTGGCGTCATATTGGCAAAATACGCCGGCAGAAAAAAATACAAGCAGGAAATGAAGAAAATAAAATCAAACTCCATGCGCTTCCAGTTTAATTGCTACAATGCTACCATGTGCTAAAATTTCATATATGATCAAATGCGACCTGCATATACACAGTAAATATTCTTTCGACAGCCTGGCCGACCCCAAAAAGATCGTCGGTAAGGCCATTGAACGCGGTCTGCAATGTATCGCGATCGCCGACCATGGAAATATCCGCGGTTCGGTCGAGGCGCGCGAATATGCCGCGGCCGGAAACCTGCCTATTCTTATTATAATCTCCGAAGAGGTTAAATCCAAATCCGGGGATATTCTGGCGTTTAACATCAAAAAATCCATTCCAGATCACATTAGCGCCAAAGAAGCGATCGAACAAATCCACAAACAAGGAGGTTTGGCGGTCGCGGCGCACCCTTTCGGTCTTTGGTGCGGCTTTACGGAACCTTTGGAAAAATATCTCGGACTTATTGACGGCGTCGAAATATGCAATGCTTCAGTGTTCGCCGGTAACGATACCGCCCGTAATTTTGCCCTAAATCATAATCTGGCGATTACGGCCGGATCGGACGCGCATTTTACCAATCAGTTCATCGGCAAAGCGTGGCTGGAACTGCCGCTGGAATACTCACCCATCCTGGGAACAGACACAGTAATCCAGGCGATTAAACAAAAACGGGGCGCGGCGGGCGGCGGCATGGCATCGTTCATTGAAAAAGCGATTGATCACCCGTTCCGCTCCCTGACAAAGATCAAAGGGTTGATAAAATAAACTGCCCCGGGGCAAAGCCTTAAGGTATTCCGGCGGATAAATAATTTAAAAAGAAAAACGAAATCAAACGCTTATTGCGAGCACGAATTCGCTTTTATCGACGAAGAACATCCTTTGTTTTTTCCTTTTTGCGATATCGACATTACGGCAATACGCTTAGGCGGCCTCCGCGAATAACAATCAAAAATCACACCTTTCCGCCAATATTTGATTCCTAACCGAAAGCGGCGTCGAAGAATCATCCCGACGCGACATTTTCAAAATGCGAAATCCGACATTTGGGACTAAACAGGAATTTTATCCACGCGGGACGATTATCGGGAAGAAGTTCAACCGAAACCGCGTCGATCCGCCATTTTGAATCCAAGGGAATTTTATTTTTGATCAGCCACATTTCGGCAGCTTTGGATATTTTCCACAATTTGCGTTCATCAACCTTGTCCAAAGCCAAAAAATTACCGCCGGATTTGACGGTTTTGACTTCAACAAAGACAAAACAGCCGCTCTTTTTGGCAATAATGTCAATCTCGGCAATCGCGGGACCGTGTTTTGCGCGCAAAGAAAAATTACGGCCGACGATCGAATAGCCTTTGGACTTCAGATAGGTCGATGTAATTTTCTCCCCGATTACCCCGGTTTTTTTGGTAGTCATCGTTTTCTTTGTCAAGCCGTTTTTTCAAACGGCGGCGGTAAACGCCCATCGCGACCAGGAAAACCGCGACCAGCAATACCGCCACCAAACCCAAAGCAATCATTCCGTCGAAACCGTTGTAAGCTTCCCAGCGGTTTTTGCCGAAAAATTTTTCTTTGATATCGGGCAGAACCGACATGGTGCGCAAGAATTCACCCAACGAACGATCCTGGTTTTTCCCTATAACAAGCACATAATCGCCGTAATTGACGGAATTATAAATTTCGATCAAATAATTTCCCGGCGCGGCATTAATTTCATATTCCGGGCCCCGGAGATAATAATCGCCGGCAAACGGCTCATAATATGCCGACCAGATGAAATCGACGCCGTTCATAATTTCCAGGAGCTGGCCGTTCCTATATATCTTGGCGGAGAAATCAACCCGGGCATCGCTTAGTTGCGGCGACATCAGATTAAGATGCAACCGGAACGGTTTTGCGGACGAGATTGCGTAAATTGCGGGCGCGCCGGCAAGCCAACCGTAGTGGGCTTGGGAAATTTCGGGGTTTGAGACCGCGATCTTGACATTATCTTCTTCCAAATACGGCAAATAAGCCGCTTGAGCCGCTTGAGAGGCCGCCAGTAGCAATAACACAAAAAAATTTAACGCCAGCTTCCCGAAATTCATATATATAATAGAATATCAAATACCGCCGCATTGACAAATTGCCGATTAGACGATATCAATTTTTATAGTCTTGTTTTTGGTCTATAATAGATATGGGCGCCGAGACCAAATTAAATTTTTAATTTTTGACAATGAACGCAACAAAAAAATTCGCCATCTCAATAATAATACTTATCGCGGCTTCCATATTCACCATCCCCGCCATAATTAAAGATATTAATGTTAAAAACAGCGACAATCGCGGCGACGCGGAATTCATCCTTTATTACGGCAACACCTGTCCCCATTGCGTGGTTGTGGAACAATATATTGCGGCCAATAATTTGGAACAAAAACTGAAAATCGAGCAAAAAGAAGTGTTCCAAAACCAGGATAACAATAACGAACTTGCAAGCAAGGCAAAGATCTGCGGTATAGACACAAAGAAATTGGGAGTTCCGTTGCTTTGGGATAACGCCGATTCCAAATGCTACGAAGGCGACCAGGAGATAATCAGCTTTTTAAAACAGAAAGCGCAACTTCCGTAAAAAATATATTTCCCGAACGTGTTTTGATGCCGCGGAGCGTTAACCCCCCGGATCGGCCAAAGGAATACTTCCTTGGAAATCCTCAAAATCCGTAGCCCTGAGGCGAGATCTCAGGAAGAATTACAAATTTTAAAATATTACAACCCTTCATGAGACCAAGAAATATTTTGATAGCCGCCGCGGCGGCGGCGTTGGCACTTCCCGCTCAAAAAGCTTTGGCGATTTGTCCGGTATGCACCGTAGCGGTAGGCACAGGTATCGGCCTGTCGCGCTGGATGGGTATTGACGATTCAATTACCGGATTGTGGCTGGGAGCGTTCCTGCTTTCGATAAGTTTGTGGACCATTGACTGGCTGGACCAAAAAAACATCCGCTTTTTCCTTAAAAAAACATTGACAATCTTGGTATACTACGCGATAGCGATCATACCGCTTTATTACACCAAGATCGTAGCCAATCCACTGGCATTCGCGTGTTCATGCGCCGGCGATAAGCTTTTGTTGGGAATCATTGAAGGCACCGCAGCATTCTTTTTCGGGGTTAAATTATACGAATTTTTGAAGCAGCGCAATGACGGACGCGCCCATTTCCCTTACGAAAAAGTGGCGATTCCGGTCGGTACAATGATAGTTTTTACCGTGATATTTTACCTAATTACAAAATAACAATATGGAAACAAAGAACACTGAACCGATAAAAAATCTCGATGAATTCGTGGCCAAAATCGACGAAATGAAAAAAAAAGACAAAATGGATCTTTCCAGCGACCAGGACCTAACCATAGCCATAATGAACTTAGTGGGGATCGAGGAGCATTTTTTCTTCACCGCGGAAAAGACCGGAAAAAAAGAATATTATGATTTTCTTTATGAAGTGCGCGAGATGAGAAAAGAATTGTTAAAAAAAATCGTGGGCGAACCCGAAGGCGAGATTTGGTGCATTTCCAAGCACCTGCTGGCGGCTTCTTACCGCCTGATGGAAGTGGGCACCAAACAACTGACACTACAAAAAAAAGAAGAGGCTTATGAGCTTTTTGAAAAATCGTTTAAGTGCTATACCCTGTTCTGGGGTTTGAACATGGGGGTTTTAAAATCCGATGATATCAAAAAAATCGACAACAACGCAGTAAACAGACACGATACCGATCCCGACCCCAAAACTTTCATGGGAAAACTGGGCGATTTTGTGAAAAGAGCGATCAACTGCTGCAAAGAGTAGAAAATTTTCCGAAACGGTAACGGCGTTCCAATGAACGCCGTTTTTGGTATTAAAAAACATAAGGAAGCATTTTCATGCGGTTATTTAATGCATGCTCAATAGCCACTCGCCGGGGAGCAAAGATAAAGCGGCGGGACGGGACGAAGTCAAATTTCCGCGAGTATGCCAAAGATTGACTTTAAAATCCGGCCTCGGCGAGCGGTTGCCAAAATAAACTACCTTGAGACTGATTGCCAAGCGATTTGTACTCGAACCAATGAGCCTCAAGGTATTACACTCAATAAACTCGCGCCCAAGGCGGCGCAATAGTTTGATTCGCCGCCAGGTATTCTGAGGTTGAGTTTTAAAAATTCCTTTATCTACCCGATGGTAACGACATTGTCGTCATTCATATTGATTGTCATCACTCCATTCTGGGGATTTTTCTTGGAAGTTCAAGCGGCGCGGGACAGTTTGCCCGCTATGCCGATTTGAGGGTCCTTTTGCGCTGGAATCGGTTTTCATTTGAGGGTCTTCTTGCATTGTACAATACTTTGACTTTGGCCTTGGGAAGGATATTATAGACTAAAGGTTTAAACTTAAAACTTAAAAATTAAAGAATATGTCAATGGAAATACCAAATATAAATGAGGAAAAAGGAGAACAGATCAAAGAAGGCATGTACAAGAAAGTAGTTGAGTCAACCGATCACAAAGAATCAGATTTGGGTTATATTAAGAACAAGGAAGATCGGAAAACGATAGTTAATAATTATTCCATTGAAGGAGACGGTGGAGATCTTTATGAATTATCTGAAAAAATCGACGAAATTTACTCTGCGCAAGAAGTCGAAAAGAAGGAATACACAGGAAGAGAGTTGTATAGCGAGGTGAGTCCGATTAAAAAAAATGGTGAAGAAATTTTACCTTACGAAGTGGCACGGGCAATGGTTGAAGGAAAAGCGCTTGACACAATGGATAGCAACTGGTTGAAGTTTTTTTTGGATCATCTTTCGGAGGTATACCAAAAGGGGCTTGAGCAAGACGCCAAGGAAATTGAAAGCGCCGGTGGAAAAGATAAATGGATTAAGCGAGAAGCAAAAAGAATATGCGAAGAGACGGATTGGGACGGTTGGGGGAAGGACGCTAATAAAAAATATCAGTTACAAAGTATGGAAGAGAATATCGCTTCTAACTGGGAAGAAATGGGGCCGCAAGGCTGGCACGAAGCCGTCAGAGCCGCAAATGTGATTATGGGAACAAAGGAACACCCCGCAAATAAAAGAAAGTTGTTGGAGATGTATATAGGTGAACATAAGGTAAAAGTATAGAAAAACTATTTTCAGAATGAAATTTTGGGGTTTTGCGCAAGAAAAAATGAGGAAGGAATTGGCATACTTGACGGAAAATCTGTTGCCGACCGACGAATTTTCCGTAGCCGAAAACGGAAATTGCAGTTGAAAGATATTTTTTTCTACACTCTCAGGTTAGGTAGCCAAGGTAGATTAAGTTGAAAGAATAAACTGATTTTCACTAAAATCGGGGTCCAGAAAAGGAATCCGTTTTTAGTTTTGACATATTTTTACTAAAATACTATTATGATAGTAATTTAGTAATGATTTAATGCGATTATATGCAATTTTTGTTCAGAAAAATTTATCCAGAACTTGAAAAACATCTTGCCGAAAAACAAATCACGGTGCTCACCGGAATGCGGCGCATCGGCTCAACCAGCTTTTCAAAATCAATGAGCTCGTTTAACTTGCGGAACGGATGATTGGCGCCAATGATTGTTTTGAAAACTTCTTCTTCGGTCGCGAACAACATTTTTTCAGTTTTTTCAGAAGGTGTTTGCATGGTTTTTGATTGGAAATTAAGGATTTGCCTTAATTCAATTTTACCATATTCAGGCCTAAAAATCAGGCCGATATTTGCCATTCGGCAACACGCCCTTAATGACAGCTGGAAGCGGCATATTGTAATATGGCATAAAGGTTAAAAGATATGTTAAAAATCACGAAAACTATTTTTTCGTAAAATTATGGGAATTGAAACTCCGGGACCGGAAAAATTTGAATCTCCTGAAAAGCAAGGCATTATTGAAAATTTGGCGGGAATGCTTAAGGATCGCACGCGGGGATTTATCGGTAAGGTTGGGGCTTTGGGCATTACGCATCCGAGCGGCCGGCAATTGGCGATGGTTGGCACCTTGATGGCGACAAGGATCATGGTCGTTGGTACGCCGGATTTTGATTTGCTTACGGGGGGAATGGTGGGATTGGACGAAATGGTTGAGAGTCTTGGGGAGGCAGTTAGCCAGCAAGGAGTTGTTCCGGAAGCCGTTGACATTGACCCGGACAAAGTTTTTTATGATAAGAGTTGGTGGGATAATCCCGGTTACGAAGACAGATGGCCGGCAGATCCTTCAGCCGGTGAGACGCAAAAACCAAACCCAATAGGTACCGGTTTGGAAAAAACTGCCGTTGATCCCAGTCAGAAACAAGCCGTTGAGTGGTTAAATAAGGAAGACGGAACCCTAATAGAAAACCAACATGGAAGCAAAGAGCCATTTTCCGGGTCTTATCCGGATTTTCCGGATGAAAATAAAATCAAGGAGGCTGTGGAGGGTGGCGGTGGCAACATTGGAGATCTCAATAAAGGAGGAGGTATTGAAGTTGGCAAGGCGGATACCAGCTTTGAAGTCGGCGTTGCTCAAGAAACCAGTTTTAAAGTCGCCGGTACTCAAGAAACTAGTTTTAAAGCCGACGTTGCTCCAAAAGGAGGAATAAGTTTCCCGGGAAGCGGGGAGCAAAATCCTACAGTGCTGGACAAGGGTGCCGAAGGAGAAAATTCGAGGATAGATACGAGCTCAGTCAGCCGCAATGGCGAATCGGAACCTATAAAAATAGGTAAAGTTGTCCAAGGCGAAACTCCAGAAGAAGTAAAAATAGGTAATGTTGTTAAGGGTCATAATCAGGAAGCAGTGCCATTGGGAAATCAAGAGAAACCGGAAACAGTGCCATTGGGCCAAAATCCCGATAGCGGGAATCATAAGAAAATGGCTTACCTGGGAAAGCTTTTGAGGAAAATTAAAAGGTCCTAATTTTTTTAAAGCCAAAGTTTTCTTGGAGTAAAGCAAGAAGGTTGCGGCGAAAAATACTAATTCATAAAACCATGGTTCAAGCTACGCCAAAAATTAAAGATTGCCTGGCCCGTATTTACGAAATATTGGAATTTACTTCCGATGAGATTGCCGCGGCGCTGGGAGAGTTAGCCAAGATTCAACAAATTGCAGTGTCAACGGCATTTCTGGAAGTTTTGACTCCGGAAGAAATTAAAGCGATCAATGGCGCGGCGCAGAAGAGTAGTGAGGAGAAAAAGGCAATAATGGAACAAATTGCCAAAGCGCACGCCGGCGATGAAAATTTCAAGGTCCGGATGCAGGCGGAAATGAAAAAAGTAAACGACGAGCATATCGCTTATCTCAAAACTCGCGGGGATGACAGCCAAAAAGCCGAAATTGCCAAAATTCTGGCTGAGATCGGGTAGGCCGTTGCGTTTTTATATTTAACGGGGACGATTCTGTGTGATCGTCCTTTTGCGTTTTGCGGTCATGAGCCTGACATGCCAATTTTTAGGCATATAATTGATGTTATAACGATATTTTCAGGCAAAATTGTGTGTATGTTTTGAGAGAACCGTAAAAATAAAATTATCCGTGATTTTTTTAAATCCGATCGCGCGGCACAGCGGAGCGTCGGAATACGCCGCGACTTTCGCGGTTTGGTCTTGACAAAATTAAATGTATATGCTTTAATGTTAGGGCATGAAGTTAAGTTTAGCCATCATCATGGTGGCTGCCAGTGTAATTCTGGCAATGACGCTCGCCGAGGCGAGTTCTGTAGAGGGCTCCATAGAAGAGCCGGAAAACGAAAGTATTGAGAACATTCAGAGGCAGGTTCAGATGGCTTCTGAAATCACTAAGTTACGGCAACAGGTACCCAAGGGGTACTCTATTGTCAACGAAAGCATAGTGGGCGGCTATTATATCGCCTACTATGACAGTGACGAGGTGGAAACCGTCCCCTGCGAGGAGGACGTCCCCGAGTGGAAGTTCACAGTGTGCTACCATTTCGTGGATGACTGTCATGTTATGGTCCACAAACTGGGGTCAAATGAGACAAATTTTTACGACCCCAGGGTGTGGGCATTGGGTAAGGAGTATGGCAAAGGTTAGCCATGCTCCCTTTTTTAATTTCAGGGAGAATAATTATTTGCCGCCACAAAGCAAATGCAAATTACAGGGGTTGAACCCCTGTAAATTTTGGCGCAATAAAATTTTTTTTGGTATGATATAAAAATGGTTAAAGTTGCGAATAAAATTGCAAAAAAAGCAGGGATGCGGCTGCGGGAAAAACCGCATAATGATGTTTTCAGGCAAAATTGTGTGTATATTTTGAGAGAGCCATAAAAATAAAATTATCCGTGATTTTTTTAAATCCGATCGCGCGGCACAGCGGAGCGTCGGAATACGCCGCGACTTTCGCGGTTTGGTAACCACTCACTGGGGTAGCGCCCGCAGGGCGCGGGATTCTTCCAATAGTTGC
>CAZUST010000017.1:4459-28695 GCA_964623335.1 uncultured Candidatus Saccharibacteria bacterium | reverse complement strand
AAGGCCTTCGCCGACCACTACAAGCTCAACGAAACAACACTGGTTGGCTGGAAAAAGGACGGCCACTTCCGGGATTCGGTCAAAGAACACCTGGATACCTGGGCCAAGAGCCGCACCCCTGATGTTATTGCCTGCCTCTACAAGGCGATCATCCAACACGGAAGAGCCGCGGAAATAAAACTCTGGATGCAGCTTTTCGAAGGCTTTACCGAAAAAACCGATTCAAATCTCATCATGAACAGAACCATGATCAAAGATCTCCAGGACGCCAACCGAGAGATATTCGCAATGGCTAAAAAAGAAGACTCGGAAAGGAGAAATAAAATCAAATTTTCCAGCGAACAACAAACCGGCGGATAATTGGAATTTTATAGGGAAATTGGGGCATTTTAATCCCCGGCCGGCCCATACAAATTTGATTTTTGTTTTAAGCGACCAACTTGCCTTGTTCCGTTATTAAAGGCATTGTGTTTGTTGAGCCGTATGAATACGCAAACCAATCAAAAAATCAAATACTTCCTGTACGCCCGCAAATCCTCCGAAAGCGAAGATCGGCAGGTTGCTTCGATTGAATCGCAGATAAAAGAGCTGACCAAGGTCGCGAAAAGAGAAAAATTGAGCATCATTGAAATTCTGCGGGAATCCCAGTCCGCGAAGGGTCCGGGCCGACCGGTTTTTAACTCGATGATCGCGCGGCTTGCCAAAGGCGAAGCGGCCGGCATAATCTGCTGGAAACTGGACCGGCTGGCAAGAAATCCTATAGATGGCGGCAATATCGCATGGATGATTCAGAAAGGGACAATAAGCCATATACAAACCTACGAAAAAAGTTACTACCCCTCCGATAATGTTTTGATGATGAGCGTGGAATTCGGGATGGCAAACCAATTTATCCGAGATTTAAGCGTAAACACAAAGCGCGGGCTTCTTTCAAAAGCCGAGAAAGGCTGGTTCCCAGGCGTTGCGCCCCTGGGCTACAAAAACAACCGATTCAAATTGAAAGGAGAAAAGGATATTTTACCCGACGAAGAACGCTTCCCTCTTGTAAGAAAATTATGGGATATGTTTTTAACCGGCAATTATTCGGTCGCGAGCGTTGGCGAATATGCGGACAAGGAACTGGGGCTGGTAAGCAACCGGATGTCCAAATGTATCGTTAAGAGCAAATTCTACGAACTATTCACTAATCCCTTTTATTATGGCTGGTTCAAATACGGCGGCGTTCTTTACAAGGGGAACCATAAACCGATGATTACCGAAGAAGAATTCAACCGGGCGCAAGTAATTCTGGGTAACCGCAACAAAGCGCACGCGCCGCACAAATTCGCGTTTACGGGCATGATCAGATGCGGCGAATGCGGCTCGGCAATCACCGCCGAAGAAAAAATCAAGCGGCAAAAGAACGGCAACGTCCACTTTTACACGTTTTACCGCTGTACCAAGCGCAAGCAATCGGATTGTTCGCAAAAATACCTCCGAAAGGAAGAAATGGAAGCGCAGATCATGGATATTCTGGAAAGAATCGAGATACCGCCGGAATTCAGCCAATGGGCAATCGCCCAACTTAAGAAAGAAGCCGGCAAGGAAGTCGGTAGCCGAAAATCGATCTTGACCGCCCAGAGAAAAAACTATGACGACTGCCTCAACAAACTGGATCGGCTGCTCGAAATGAGAATAAACGAGGAACTCACCCCCGAAGAGTTTGCCGAAAAGAAAACCGAACTGAACCGGGAAAAAGCAAGATTGCTGGCCCTGGTCAACGAAAGTGACAACAATGCCGACGACTGGCTGGAAAAAGCCGAAAAGCTGTTTGACTTTGCGGCCAGCGCCCGGCAAAAATTCATAAACGGCAGTCTGGACGACAAAAAAGAGATACTCGCCGCGCTTGGTTCGAACCTCACCTTAAAAGACCAGATCCTCTCGATCTCAATCCAAAAACCACTTGTCCTGGTGGAAAAGGCGGTAAAAGAGATAAATACAATTTATAAAGCGTTCGAACCTCTCAAAATCAGCCAATTTGAAGCTAATTTCGACAAAGTCTTCGCTAAAAATCCCCTACTGGGTGAGCGAGGAGATTCGAACTCCCAACCTCCGCATCCACAGTGCGGAACTCTGACCAGTTGAGCTACGCCCACCATTGACAAAATGATATTACCCCATTTTGACGAAAAAATCCAGGCTTTGCTTTTTTAATTTTGACTTTTAATTTTTAAATTTGGAGCGCCCCATCGGGAATCAAACCCGTATAATCTGCTTTTTTGCGATTATGCCCGGTGCCCCTGACAGGAATCGGACCTGTATCATCTGCTTAGAAGGCGGATACTCTATCCATTGAGCTACAGGGGCATAATAAGTTTTATATTTTCCATTTGAATCCGCGATCGGGGTATTAACCCCGATCTTGCGGCCAAAGGAGGCGCCTCTTGCAAGATTGCTTGCGGATTACCCAAGGAATCCTCTTGGTGCGCCCCGGGACAAAGGCCCGAAGTATGGCACTTAATAACAAACAAAAACGAAAGCGGGTGTTTTATCCCATTTCGTGGGAGCATTGAAGGCGGATATTCCCGCTATTATATTGGAAGAAAAAACAGATGCTCCATTTTAAACTGCAAAAAGGCTTTCATGGATAAACTACCCCGAGGCAAAGCTTCGAGGTATTCTTCCGTTGCGCTAACGCTCCGCAAAACTAATCCGCGGGCAATATCCGGATATTATTCGTAAAAACCTCCCCAAAAAACGCGCCGCCTCGCAAACATGGGTCGATTATAACTTATTTTTATTATCCGATCAACTACACCCTATTTAAAAATATGAGGATAGGTACTGGAAGCCGCGGCGGCATTATCATTTTGGCGTTGTTTCATGGTTGAAAAAACTTCTTGGTATCGTTTAATCTGTTCGGCTCCGAACAACTCCTTGTTTGCCGCCTGTCCGACGCTGCCGTAATCCGCGGATTGGTAATCCGCGATTATTAATATTGTAATCGTCATCGACAACAAAAATAACGCCCAAAACACCAAAAACGACCTTCTGGCCAAAGCCTTTAAAGCCGTTGCGAATGTTATTGTCTTCTTCTTATTCTTTTGCATACACTTGCAGTAAAATATGCGCCGTCGCCGCGTTATCGTCCTCCGCTACCGCAATCTTCTGCTGATAATCGGTACGCTTTTCGGATCCCGTCATCACATTAAAACCCTGAATAGTCACCAAATAGGGACTTGTTTCGATCTTTTTGGTGAATCTTAAGATACCGTCAATATCGCCGCTGACGTTCACTTGAAAATTTAAAACTGGCCATTCGCCCGGTTTCGCCGCTTGCGAAACCGAAGGCGAAAAATCTACTTTTATTCCGGAATCGGCCGCTGCTGCTTCAAGATAGCCTATAAAATCCAACGGCATCTGGCGATCCACCAACAAACCGTCCAATTTATTCAAATTGGATCCCTCTTGCTTGATAAATTCGCGGTATTGGCGCACCCGCAGAATCCGGTCGGCATCTTTCTTTTCCTCCTCTCGCATTGTTGCCGTCTGGGCGCGTATATTTCCGATATTCGTTACCAGCGGAATCGCGATAAAGAAAATTATCCCCAAGAATACCCCCAGCGTAATCGCGGCCGCGGCTAATATTTTACCGTTTAGGTTCATATTCCAAATTTACGGAAAAAGAAATGTTTTGGGCCATAAGCCAGTTCTCCGGCGGAAAAACAATGTTTTTGAACGACGGATCCTTTTCCAGATTGCTTTTGAATGTTACTAGCGAATTGCGATCGGGGCTGAAACCCGCCAAATGAACCGTGTTCTCCGTAATACTCAAACTTGACAGAGTAACACCATCCGGCAGCGCGGCCGCGACCAGCATTATCATTTCGGTTACCGGCTTCTGTTGCGCGTAAAAATCACTGACCTTGGCGACAAATTTATTCCTGGCCGATATTTCAATTTCTGTCGGTTTGATATTCATTATTTCCATCTCTTTCTCCTTTTCTTCCACCGCGACTTGCGCGTTTTTCAATTCAATCGAAAAATAAATCCGTACCAGCACCAGCATCAAAACAAACGCTAGCGCCGACATTGTCAAAACCGTGCCCATTATCGCCACTATTTTAAAAATCTCTTCTTGTTCTATTTTTTTTTGCCAATAAGATGGCAAAAGGTTGATCATACCGCCATGTTGGGAAGTTTTTAAAAACTCCCTTAACTTTTCTTTACCGATAAACGCCTCTTCACTGCCGGAGGTTTGGGTACGACAATGTTTTTTTTGCTTTTCGATTCATCTTTTTTTGTTTTTCCATCCGACGCCAACGCCCTCAACGCAAGGCCAAAAACCGCTATAAAACCGCCCGGCTCATAACTCGCACCCCTTTCCTCTCTATAATGTTCAAGGACATCCTTTGCCACGGCAAGTTTCGCTCTCTCTACGGTGATTCCGAGCTTCATTTCAATAAATTCGCCCAATCCCTTTAATTCCGAACCGCTGCCGCAAAGTAATATTTTGTCAATCGCGTCTCCCGCGGCGCTCTTGCCGTTGTAATGCGTTTGGTAATAGGTAATGCATTTCTTGATCTGCTGGGTGAAATCAACCAACCCCGGCACCAACGCCTCGAAAATTTTTTCTTTTTCGTAATTTTCCTCCCGCTGGATCCGTTTTATAATCTTTTCCCGGTCGCTACGCGCTTCCGCTTCAAAAACTTGCTCCGGCTTGACAAATTCTTCAATATTGCATTTTCGCTTCAAATCCGCCGCTTCCGAAATCCCCACGCCGGCGCTTTTGGCTATCATTTCCAAAAAATACCGGTTCGATATCGGGATCGAAAAAGTAAAACGCACCGAATTATCCGCGTAAATAATTATGATGGTCTTCGTATCGCCGATATGCGCCATTATTACCGGTGATTCCAAATCTCTTTCGTGCGAAAGCGCCCGGCATATCGCGCCCGATTCAAGCTCCATCGCCACCGGCACCAATCCCGCCTTTGTTATCGCTTTTATCAGCGCGTCTACCGGATCGCGCGGCAACGCCGCGATCATTACTTCACAATCAGGATCGTTCTCCGTGGAACCGTTTTCGACCGGCTCGAAATCAAGATATACCTTTTCCAGAGGCAGCGGAATGTAATTTTCCGCCTCGAAAGTCACCGCGGCGCGCAAATCGTCGTTTTTAAGTTGCGGCATTTTTATCACCTGTAAAAACGCTTTGTTTTCGGGCAGGGAAACCACCGCGTATTTTGTTTTTATCTTTTCGCCCGCCGCCTTTGCTACCGCTTCTTTTATTGCGGCCGCCAGCTTGTCTTCGTCTTTGACGTCGCCTTCTTTTATCGCGCCCGCCGGTAATTCCGCCACGCCAACCGAAACCACGCGGATCTCTTTGCCGCGGCGCTTCAATTTCATCACTCTGATTGAAGCATCTGTTATTTCCAATCCAAAAGACTCGTTGAGCAAACTAAAAATTTCCACCATTTAAAAATGCGAAAATAAGAAATCAAATCAAGTATCGATTTGTACGCCTTAAGTATATTCTAATCTATCTCCTGCCAGCTTACAATTTTATAATCGTCACTCATGCTGGCAATGAAAGGCGGGGGATTGTAAACCTGATTCTGGTCGAAATAGGTTTCGCGCTGGATATAACCCGAAACAATTATCCCGCCGCTTGTCCATTGAGTGCCTACCCGGCCATTGCTGATTATCGAACCGTAAATTTTCAGCAAATCGCGGTAATTCCCTATATAATGATTGCGTCCGAATCTTCCCTTTTGCGCGACGATAATCGCGTGCAATTCCATATCGTCGGGCGAGTCCGGTCCGATTAACACATTATTCTCGGCAAGTATCGCCAAACCATCCGCGCCGCCATAGCTCGAATACGTTATATCGCCAGGCAGTACGACGCTGGTATCGACATTGGCGTCCACCAAATTTGCCGACGCCACAATCACTTTGCCCTTGACGGTTCCCTCGATCCACGCGTTATCTTCCAGGAATATAACCGAGCAATCTTCCGGGATCGCGTAGGTGCCGTAAAGCGATTCGTTATTGATCGTGAACCAATCCTGATGCCATCCGTTATCATCGTCATAGCCGTTGGTTTGCTGAAGCGCCATCACCGCGAACACTTGTGCTTGCCCGGTGCTTAAAAATTTCAAATGGTAGCCCTTGCTTCCCGGCACAACATCTGCTGATGCCGGGAAATACAACCCGCCCCCGTTTTGCGCTTTGTTCTTTATATCCGCCAGATCCATCGTGATCGCGTTAAAATCAAACACCGGCACCGGATATTTGAACAAACTGGCGGTTGGATTGGATGTTGTGGTAAAAACTCCGGGACAGATACAGCTGGACCCGGAAATCCGGCAGCCATCGGCAATCGGACACGGGTCGCACCCGAATGATGCCGTGCATTTCCATTCTCCCCGGTTATTTAATATCGCCGCGCTCGTCACCAATGACGAATTTGTACCGTCTATCCGGATCCCGCCGTTGGAATGGTAAGGTCCGTTGATCGCGTGGTCATTACCGATCCAAACATCGCTGTTGAGGATGTACGCGTACTCGGCGATCGATTTTTTTCCGTAATTTACTTCTATTTTGCGCCGCATTTCCGGATAATCTTTCGACCATCCGGTGGATATTATCCGGTGGCGCGTAATCTGGCCGCAAACCGTTGTCGCATCCGCCTCAACCGAATAGGCCCCCCGCAATTTTCCCTCGCCGTCGTAGTAATTTTTTTCGCCCAAACAACCGCTTTCAACCCCGTTGTTAAGGCACCACTGATAATGATTGATTCCCGCCTCGGCGATATCCAGCGCCAAATTCCAAGCCAGCCTCTGTTCCGACTGGCGCAATTGCAACAAAATATAACCCAATACGCCCGAAAAAATCATCAAAAAGACCGAAGCGAAAACCAACACGTAAGCAACGATAAACCCTTTTTTAAAAATGTTTTGTCCGCTTCTCATGTTTTCAGCCTATTGTCCCTTAATGTTTCTGATCTGAACGTATTGCTCCAAGTCATAGTCCTCCGAAGCGCGATTCGCATTAACGTTAACCACCATATAAAGCCGCATCATTTTGGTCTTGGTCAATATTGACGGATCGCTGGCAATCTGATTGCCGTCGGCGTCGTAATAAGTGAATATCGGCGGCGTGTTGCGCACGTATTGGGTAATTATTGTTGACGCCTCATTGGCATCAGGGTAGCTTACCGGCGAACCGGTCGGCTCGATCACGCCTTTGCGCAATTCGTTTCCCAAACTGGGAATTTCTTCAACCCACGAAAACGCGAACGTCGCCTTCATCGCGTGATTAAGCGTCTGCCATGAACAGGAATTTTTTACGTTATAGCTGCTGTCCATCATAAACTGAATCGTACCGTCTTTCGCGTAAGAGGTTACCTCGTAAGTCTGCGTTCCCTGCCAAGCTCCCGCGCATTGAGTACAACCGCTGGCGCACAAAGTATCGATTTGCGTCCCATCCACGTAAAGATCGCTATACCGGCTTGAATTGCCGTAATATCCCTCGGTTGATACCACCGCTTGGGCGCTTTTTAAATTTCCCGTCAAAAATCCGCTAAACGTCACGCTGCACGATCCCCCTCTTGCCGTGGTCACGCAATTTGAAAAACTGCTTCCGGTATTTATCGTTGCCAAATAATAACGCACCTTTTCGATTCCTCCGTCATTATCGATGTCGCTGTAAAAAACAAACTCCTTGCTTCCCGCCAATTCAATCGGATAGGAACCGTCTTCGCCGTAACGCGCGTTCCGAATCTCTTGAGCCATAATATCCACGCCGCGCCGCGCCTGGTCAACCGCGATCGCCTGATCCGATATGTAGTCTCCCGTACGGTAAAGCATCACAATCGCCGCCGAAATCGATCCCATCATCAAAGTAAAAACAAAGATTGCCACGATCGTCTCGATCAATGTAAATCCTTTTCTGCGCCATCGATTGGTTTTGACGGTTCTTTTTTCCATTTTTCGGATTATTCTATCTGGTGGATCGGGATGATCTTGCGGCTTTCTCCCGACACGGTTACGGAGCCCGAATAGTTGTCGTAACCGGCTGACGCGATTTCCACGCCATAGGTTCCGTTTTGCAGCGGCGCGAAATATGCTTGGCCGGCCGCGTCGGTATATTCGGTTTTATCGTATCCCAAAGAAGCGTTGTGAATTCTTATCGCCGCCGAAAAAACCTTCTCCATGGTCACATCGTTTTGCGCCGTTATTAGCATCGCGTTTTGCGCCCGCAAGAAAAGCTTCACTGCCGTCGCCGACCCCGGTGCGACGCTCACCGGCTGGGGACTTGGATCAGTGGCGATCAACGCCAGACTGCTGGTCGCGCCAACGCTGAAGGTATAGGAATCGCCGTCAATATCGGAAATATCCAGATGCCCCGCGCCATTAAGCCTGTTATCCTGATCGTATTTATAAACCGGATTGCCGTCCGCGTCCTCGCCGATTGTTTTATTCCCTCGCATATGAAAAACCGCGTCTCCAACCGCCACTCCCGTGCTGGTCGTCCAGGCGACCCCCCAATCAAAGACCACCGGTGTCGAATTGGGATCCGAGGTCGTCAGATTGGCCTTTATCTTCAACTGGGGATAAATGTTCTTATTGACTCCGGCCAGATTGACCGGCGAGTCCGCGAAACCCGCGCCATTGCCCGCAAGATCCGCGTCCGGTATCAAAACCCAGTTTGTCCCGTCGTAATACAATAACTGGTAGGTAATCTCGGTGCCGGCGGGAATCGCATCGTTGAATGTAAGTTCATCCCATGCCACGATATCCGCCGGCGCGATCGCCTCGGAAATCGCGTTTCCGGTCTCCGGATACGCCGGTCCCGCCAGCGTTAATTCCCCGTCTGAAACCTGCGCGCCGTTGATACCGGAAATATGCGTCCCGTCAGCGAACGGATCGGCAAAATTATCTTGCCCCGTCGGCGACACGCTGTCCACCGAAAGCGCCGCGGCCTGGTCAATCGACAAGCTCACCGGCGTTACATAGCCTTGGAGCACTGCTGGATCAGGACTGTTCGGAACCGCCACTTCCGTTGAGCTGTATGTTCTTGCCGAAGCATAAGAACTTTTTGAAACCTCCGCCCGATAAGTTCCCGCCGCCAGCGCGAACGCATGGCTCCCGCTGGCCGGGATTGATGAACCGTACAGCGTATTGCCCGTCTCATCGTAAACTTTGATCGTTGGAGAAGGTACCGCCACGCCGGCAGCATCAAATACTGTCACTTTCAACACCCCGCCCGGTTGCGACGCGCATGAATCGATCTCTTGCGCCAAGTTATCCGGCGCCACTTCCGTTGAAATATCAACGCTCCCCGGATAGGTTCCGCCCCACGCCACCGCGATATCCGCCTTTTTATAATCCAAATCGCAAGTATCCGCCGCTCCGGCGCCATCAGTCTCGTCAACCGCGTACTCGACTTTCGTGGTGATCGTATAAACCGTGTTATTTAATGTTTCGGTCGTTACCGGATCCAAATTTCCCGCCGCCGCCGGCAAAACCGCGCCCGTTGTGCCTAGTAATTTGTAGGGAAGATTGCGGATTATTTCTATTTTTGAATTGGCGATCGCCGTCGCGGTAATCCGGTTCTTCGAAAGAATGATCACCTTCAGTCCCAGTCTGTAAGCGCCGAATATGCCCAAAAACACGATCACCGTCAGCATCGTCCCCACCATCGCTTCCACCAGCGTGAAACCGCGGCTGTTTATTTTTTTTCGACTGTTCATCGAAAGCATTCGCTATATGCTGTTCACCATCGAATACATCGGCTGCATCATTGACATCGCGAAAAATCCCACCGCGATACCGATGATTATCATCAGCATCGGCTCGATGATCGACGCGAAATTCTTGGTTTCTTCGTCAACTTCATTTTCGTAAAAATCCGCCAGCTTCAAAAGAATATTGCTGGTTTCTCCGGTTTCTTCCCCCACGGCAATCATCTGAACTGCGGTCGCCGGATATATTTTGGAATAATTTTTTATCGCTGTCGAGAATTTTTCGCCTTTCTTGACGCGCTCCTTAATGTCATTCAGCGCCAGCGCGTAATTAACGTTGCTCACCGTGCCCGCGGTAATTTCCAGCGCGCGCGGCAAAGGTATTCCCGCACCCACCAGCGCGGAAAGATTTCTTAAAGTATAAGCGGTATTTACGTTTCGTATAATTGTATTAAGCGCCGGAAATTTCAACGACGCGTCATCAGCGGCCTTCCGCCCCCATTTAGTCTTCAATAAACGGGAAATTGTTCCCGCGAGAGCAACCGCCCCGATCAACACCGCCCACCAGTAATGCTGGACGAATCCTCCCGCCGCGATTACCACTTTGGTCGACATCGGCAATTCCGCGTGCAAATCATCAAAAGTCGCCGCCAGCTGCGGCACCACCGTCGCCAGCATCAATATTCCGATGCCGACCATCGCCGTCATAATTACCGCCGGGTAGACCATCGCGCCCTTAACCTTGGCCCGCAAATTGTAATCTTTTTCCATCTGCGCCGCGGATATCGTCAAAACGTTTTCCAAAGTACCTGTCTCCTCGCCAACCCGGATCATGCTGCGCAAAAAATCGGAAAATATCGCCGGATACTTCTCCAGCGCCGTCGAAAAATTTTCACCCCGGACGATCGCGTCTTTGACATTGTTCAAAGCTTTGCGAAAAAGTTTATTCTCGGTCTGATCGGCCAGAATACTGATCGCGCGCGGCAAAGAAAGCCCGGCGGCGGCCATTACCTGGAGATTTTTAATGAAAAAGATTTTATCCTTGAGGCTGACGCCGAAAGACGGCATATGCAACGCAAACTTTTTCCGCCGCTCGTCCGCCGATACCGCTTTTACTAAAATAAAACCCTCCTGGCGGAGGCTATGCGCTAATTGGTTCTCATCTTCAGCTTCGCATACCCCCTTTTTTTCCACGCCGTCGATAGATTTTGCGACAAAAGAGAATTGTGTCATTGGGCAAGCCCCAAAAGGGGTTAAATTTTGTATCTTTGCGTCATACTATTAAACACACCGTCCGCGATTACCAGCCGGAAATGTTGAAATTGTTTATAAATCCCGCTATTTTCTTTACGAATTCTTCCAAATTTTCCGATGAAAATTGATTTTTAAGGCTTGCGATATCGATCCGATAACCCGCCGCGTCCCCCTCGGCCGATTTCGCTGTTTCGAACGCGTTGGCTTGGGACATTATCGCCTGACTCGTGTTTGCCGAAGAAAATTTCTGTGTCGTAGCCGCGATATCTGCGCCATTGTTGCTTGAAACTAAAAACGTTAGCACCAGCGCGCTTATCGCGCCCGTCACCAGCGCCCCAAACCACACCATCTGGTCGCCGCTCTCGGCTTGCGCTGTTTTTGATTGCTCCGGTATCGGAAATATCTGTCCCGCTGCAAATTTCACCAATGGCTTTTGCGCCGTAACGACCGGCAAATCGGTTCCCTCGGCAAAATTATGCACCGGCGTTGCGGTTAGCTGCCGCGTCAACTTCGATCCTGTCAAACTGGCCGGCGGCACTTCTTTTGTTTCGATCCCGCCCGGCTGAAGTTCGGCTAGATTCCCCGATAAAACCTCGGGCGCGGAAATTAAAACCGCCGCGGGCACCGTTTTTTTTGCCTCCGTCAATTGGCGCCATTCAGCCACTCTTTCTTCGTATTCCCTTAACCACGCCGGCGTGGTCATCCATTTTTTGCCCAGTTTGATGGACTTGAGTTTTCCCTGGCGCGCGCGCAGACGCAAATAGTGCTCCGAATAAGAACACATCTTGGCGGCTTGGGCAAGCGAAATGTAATTCTGATTCTGATTTTCATTTTCCTCCATAGCTTCATTATATTCGCCCGCCGCTAATTTATCAATTGCTTTTGCGGATGCTAACCGCTCACTGGGAATTTACATTTTAAAAGGTTTAAAAGGTCTAACCCTCGCGTCTTCGCGAGGGTTAGACCTTTCCCCGGAGAATCCGAATTTAAAATTAAAGGGGTCTATCCCTCGTTACTGCGAGGGTTAGTCCCTTTTAATTTCGAACCTGATGAATAGTTGCGTATGATACTTTATCGCGCGGATTTTAACGAAGATTTTCAGCTAATAGATCGCCTGCCGGTTTCCATTGCCGCCGGACCGGATTTTTCCGGTTTCAAGGATTGATTTTGCCGGCGATGTTTTTTTGCGCCGCCAGGCCGAATTTCACCGAATCGTCGGACCCTTCGGGAATATTGCCCAGAATCAGGCACGTCCCTTCGGGAATTTCCGGATAAGATTCGGCATAGAGTAACAGCATTTTGGCTTTTTCTGCGGGAATTTGATAAAGCGCGCCTTCAGAATTTGCCAGCCATTGGCCGTTGACTTCAATTTGATAAACGTTCTTTTCGGACGCCAACTCCATGCGCCAGCGATCCCCGGCCACCGCCTTGACGATCTTGGCGAGAGGCGCGTCCGGATTACCCGCCCAATTATAGGCCACCGCGTCGCCAACGGAAAGGGGATGGCAATCATAATAATTCGGAAACAGCTTCACCGGCTGGCCGTCGACAAACTGCGGCGCCAGCGAATCGCCCCGGATGGCAAAGGATTCATATTCGGTGTCGCAGGCCGGCAATGACGGCGCCGGCGCCGGCGCGGCAGTGCGGCGCGGCAAAATGACCGCGGCGGCGGCAATCAATAACCCCGCCGCCAAAACCGACCCCAAAATTTTGAAAATCTTTTTCATAAAATTTTTCCACCGCTCCGATTTTCAACGAAATTATTGCGCGATTTCCATCACGGTCAAACTCGCGCCATAACCGTTGGAAACCGTTGGCCAGATATATGAAGTGCCAACTATTTCGTCCGCTTGGTTTCTCCATTGCAATCCTATCGTATGGCTTCCCGCCCCCACGGAAACCACCGCGTTTCCACCCATTGAATCAACGCTGATTCCGGAATTATCTGTGTCCCAGGCATAACTCCCCCCCATATAATTATAACTCGTTGACGGAGATGCCAACGCTCCCGCTTGCGCGCCATCAACCATAATTCTGATTTGGCACCGATTGGCCGCACCATCAACGGCAACCCCGGCATTCCACATAATAAACAATTTTGCCGGGCCGCTGGTGGTAATCGTTTGAGTTCCCGAACAGCTGGTTGTCGAACAATTAAAGGGAATATAGCTGTAACTGGTACTGGATGTCTGAATATTTTTGAGAACCGCCCAGTTATAAATGTTTTTGATATTGCCGCCGCCGCCCGTGCCGCCGCTCAACCGAGCGTCCAGATAAGCTTTGTTAACGGCATCCTTGTCGTCAATCGGCGCGGCAACGTTGCCGATCCGGCCGTCGGTGTTGATGTTCACCGTTTCCACGGCCGTGGCAAAATCATTGCCGGTCTTAAACGCCAATTTGTCGCCGATCTGGGAAATCCAGTAAGTAACCGCGCCGCCGATCTTCACTCCCAAGCCGCCGGTTTTGTATTGCGCCTCGCCGCCGGTGTTGATCGGCGCAACGACATTGTCGGCAGGCGGAATTCCGTTCGGCTCGACCCACGCCGCGGCCGCGAAACCCAGCGCCAGACAAACCGCCAGCGCGCAAACAGTTGCCGGCAAATAATAATTTTTGTTCATTATTTTCGCGGGAGAAACCCGGGCAAAATTATTTTCAAAACAATGCCGCCCGTCTTTCACCGCCGCGTAATTTTTAGAAAACCAACCTCTGATTGCATTATAACAAAAACGGAGAAAAACACGCAAATCATTCGGAAATGACGCGCAAAACTTCTTCAATGGAAGTGAGTCCCTGGGCGGCTTTGATGAATCCATCCTCGAACATCGTTATCATACCTTCCTCGCGCGCCGTTTTCTGAATCGCGTCGGCCGTCGCGTTCTTGATTATCAGATCCTTAATTTTGGGGGTTGCCGGCAAAACTTCATTGATTCCCACCCGGCCGCGGTAACCGTCGGGGCAGTCTTTCGTTGGCTTGGGCCGCCAAAAAGGAATCGTCTTCCAAGACGCCCTTCCCGGAACGATATTTTCCTCTTTTAAAATTGCCATTATTTTATCGATATCGCAATAATGCCCCAAATGATCAATGTCGGGGTCTTTCAGGCGGTATTCTTCTTTGGCGTCACCCAAGCATCGAATCAATCGCTGGGCGATAATCACGTCGATTGTCGATGCGATCAAAAACGGCTCGGCTTTCATATCAATCAAGCGCGGGATCGCGCCGCTTGCGGAATTCGTATGCAAAGTGGAAAGCACCAGATGCCCCGTCAGCGACGCGTTGATCGCCAGCATCGCCGTTTCGTTGTCGCGGATTTCCCCCACCATGATAATATCCGGATCCTGGCGCAAAAGCGTCCTTAGCCCCGCCGCGAAGGTCAAACCGATCTTGGCGTTTACCTGAGTCTGGTTGATGCGCGGCATCTGGTATTCTATCGGATCCTCAATCGTCGAAATGTTCACCCCGGGATCGTTCAAAATATCCATCATCGAATACAAAGTGGTGGTTTTGCCCGAACCGGTCGGGCCTGTTATCAGTATCAGCCCCATCGTTTTTTCCAGCGACTTCTTTATTCTTTCAAGAGCCAATCCTCGAAATCCCAATTTTTCCAGCGAGTAAGCCTTGGCGCTCTCCGAAAGCAAACGCATCACGATCTTTTCGCCGTAAAAAATCGGCAATGTCGAAACGCGCAACGAATATTTCCAGTCATCGCTCTCCACCTTGAAACGGCCGTCTTGCGGCAGACGGCACTCATCCAGTTTAAGATTCGATAACACTTTAATGCGGGCCACAATTCCGGCCGCGGCCGTCCGCGGCAATGTCATCGCGTCATGAAGTATCCCGTCAACGCGGTAACGCACGATTACATCTTTTTCCGTCGGTTCAATATGGATATCACTGGCCCCTTCCAAAATCGCGTGTTTAATCAGTGTGTCCACGATCCGAATCACCGGAACTTCTTCGGCCACTTTTTTCAGATCATTGTCTTCCCCGGAAGCCGGCGCCGCGCCGTCATCTTTCACCATCTTCACCCCGCCTTCTTTTTCCCAGGAAATCGTATCCGAACCGCCCACCAAATCGCCCACTTCCGCCGCTAAAGTTTTTTGGTATTGCATGATCGCGTTCTTCAAACCCGCCGCGTTGGTCAAGCGCGGCAACACGTTCAATCCGGTCGTCTTTTTAATGAACTCGATGATATGGAGATCTTCCGGATCAAGCATCGCGACCTCCAGAGACTCCGCGGTCCGGCGAAACGCCACGATATTGTTGGCTCGCGCTATCTGTTCCGGGATCAAGGTTAGTACTTCAAAAGGAATCACGTCCTTTTCCAGATTCACAAAAGGAATACCTAAAATATAGGCCTTCATTTTCAAAAGCTGCTCCTGATCAATAAGCTTGCGGTCAATCAAAACATCATCGACGCGTTTTTTATTTTTAGCCGCCTCTTCGACGCAAGATTCGAATTGTTCTTCCGACACCAATCCGGCATCCAGCAAGAATGCTTTTAACTGTTGGATTTCTACTCTCATGGATTTTTCGATAAGTATATCATTGACAAAATAATTCCGCCGCCCAAAGGCTTTCTAAAACTTGTTTTTCGAACTTTGCGGCTAAAATCGCCAAACTTTGCGTAAAGTATAATTTAATACTGACGAACAGTCGGCAGTTTGCAAGCAAAATATGATTGCTCGAACTGACAATCCGGCCCTTAACACAAGTTGCCGCGTAATATTTCCGCGGCGAAATCCGAAATTTACAAGCGAGTTGGATGAAAAACACCCGCTTGCGGCTTTACTTTTACTAAAGCAAGAGGCATGCTTGAAATCAAAAATCTGCCGGTAAACGATGAATTTGGCGCCGCCGCGAATTGCGGGTTGCGGCAGAAAATATTCATGCAGCGGATCTATTGATTTTAAACGACCTGTTGGGCAACGCCTTTAAACCAATACGAATTTTAATATTAAGGCTTCGACCCGATAACTTTTTCGACTACCGCGTGAATATCGTTTAAGCTTTGATCGCTTTTCACCAAATAAGTCGTCACGCCGTATTCCAAAACCTTGCCGATATCGCCCATTTCCGAAAGATTGGTTAAAACCACCACCGGTATCGCCGCCGTTTCCTGATCGGCCTTAAGCTCTTTTAAAACCTCGAATCCGTTTTTCTTGGGCAATATAAGATCCAAAATGATCAATTCGGGCTTACGGGTTTTTGCCGATATCAATCCAAGCTCGCCGTCCAGCGCCGACATCACTTCATATCCCCGGGCAGCCAAAAATTCGCTAACCGCCTTTTGCATCACCGCTTCGTCTTCGATAAACAAAATTTTTTTACTCATATCTTTTTAATTCCGAGGTAGACCCCGGGATAAACCCTTGAGAACCGATGGAATGAGGATTCCTTAGGATTCTTCCACAAATAAGTTCCTCGGATTGGTTGTTAGATTTGTTCCGGATTTCGCTTTGCTGACCGAGCAAGATTTGAGATGCGGCAGAAAAGCTTGCGGCCGAAGAAAGACGAAAGACGAAACGAAGATGGAAACAGGATAAGGAAGTTGTTTGTGGAAGGACCCTTGGACGCTCCGCGAGCACTCTTGCAAGAAAACTCGATGCCGCGTCAGCGTCATTCGTTTTGTTAAAGTCGCTGGCCGCGATTTCAGACCGCGATTTGAACTATTTTCTTATTTTATATTTTTCGACGATTTGGCAATCGGTAATTTGAACCAGAAAGTCGTACCCCTTCCTTCGCGGCTGGTAAATCCCATCTTCCCCCCCGACCTTTCGATAATGTTTTTGGCGATATAAAGCCCTAACCCCGAGCCGCTCGTTTGGTAGCGCCGCACATTCTCCGCCCGGAAAAATTTTTGGAAAATATACTTCTGGTCGTCCTTGGGAATACCGATACCGTTGTCGATCACCTGGCACGTCACGAATTTTCCGCTCCTGAACAACTTCAACGTTATCTCTCCCTGCTTGCCGTCAATCGGACTTCCGATATAACGAACCGCGTTATAAAGAAGATTTTCCAACACCTGCAACGTTTGGAAAGGATCACTGGTCACTTTTGGCAAACCCGGTTCGAAATCGGACACCAGTCTGATATTGGATGACTTGGCCAGCGGCTCGAATTCCACCATCAAGTCGCGCACCAAATTTTCCATCGAAAAATCTTCCTTTTTTAAAACCAGTTTGGTTGCTTCGATACGGGAAACCGTCAGCAATTCGCTGACTAATTTCTGCATTCTTTCCAGATTTTCTTTAAGAATTTTATAATACTCCGTTTCCTTGGTTTCCGCTTTTCCCAGTATCCCGGACATCAGTATTTCAACGATCCATTTTAAATTGGTCAACGGCGATCTTATTTGATGCGACACAATACTGATAAATTCGGTTTTCAAACGGCTTGCTTCCGCCAGTTGCTCAAAACTCTGCAAAACAATGAAAGAAATTACCAGAAGGATCATTGTCAGGCCGATAACGATCAATGCCACCATCTCCGGATCACTGTTGTAATTGATTCCGGTGATATAGGTCGAAACCATCGTAACAATGATCACTATCCCCATCACCATAAACAAAAATTGCGGGCATTGCCTAAGGGGAACCTGGTATTTCTTGCACTGGGCGGCAATATTAAACTGGCCAAAAATCTCTTTAATTATCTTGTTCATTTTTAAACATAGCAATCTCAATATGATTCACTTTCATTATACAAACAAAATTTTAACCGCGCAAAAAACAAAGAACCCCCGGAGAAGCGGGAGTTCTTTGTTTTTTGTCTGAGCGGGCAACGGGATTTGCACCCGTGCCGAAACCTTGGAAGGGTTTCGTGCTGCTGCTACACTATGCCCGCCTTTCGGCGCGCCGAAGCGTACCTCCGGCGCGGCAAAGCCCGTTACAAGATACGCGCAAGCGATTTTCTACGAACCGATTTTAATTATGTAGCTTATCAATTGCTATTCTCGTCGGGGTGCTCGGACTCGAACCGAGATTAAATCCTCCCAAAGGACTCGTGCTGCCGTTGCACTACACCCCGGAACCGCCGCCCCAAGCATTATATGATGCGCGACAGCAACATAATACCGCCTTAAACAGTTCCCGTCAACTTAACTCAAAGTAACCGCTCGCCATAAAGTAAGATAAAGTGAATTTGTTGATGTTTGGCTTCAACTTTGGGAAGTTAATCCTCGACAAATTCGCGGTAATAATGCGAGACGCGAATCTTCGAAGTCAAAAAAAGATCCCGATAAGCGGTTACAAATATACCTGCTTCAAAGAAAATCGTCCTCATCATCGTTGGCGGCCGGTCTCTTTGCTGTTGCGCGCGCCACCGTCATTATTATGATTATGACTATGATGATCGCCAACCCCGCGGTTACCGCAATTCCAATCATTTTCTCCTCCGCGCTGCGGGTAATCGCAATCTTTTTTGCCGCGCAATCCGGATCCGATCCGGTACCGGATAAAGGACAATCCCGATCGCAAACGCAATCGCTGGAATTATCGCACGCGCCATTCTTGTCGGAAAAAGTAACCTTATCGCAATCAGTTTCCTTCTCCTCCGCCGCCGGCGAAGCATTCAGGTCCTCATAATCGAAAAATATTTGCGATGAATACCGTCCCAAAACACCCTGATTGTCCTTACATCGGACATAATAATGATATTCTCCGAAATTATCCAGTTGGATTAATGCGTATTGAGTTTGCTCATCCGCCGTCAAGAATGCTTTCGTCATTTCATTAAAATCAATATCCTCGATCGCCCAGCGGCACTCCGCCGCGCGATCGGTCACCGCCGACAACGCGATATTGGGCTGGTAGATCGTTCCCGATGGCAACAAACCGCTTACCCTCGGTCCGGGATCCGCATCCGTCAAAAAATTAAAACTTATTCTTGAAGAACGGCTGGTATTTCCCGCCGTATCCCGGCAGCGCAAATAGTAAATCTGCGGCCCCTTTGCCTTTGGAGAAATCTCTTTGTTATGCGCCGTCCCGCCATTCTGGCTTTCCATCTGGTATTGCATTAAATCGTAATCAGCATCCGTCACGTCATATTTGCAAATCGCCTCCTCGTTGGTAACGCAAGAAAGCGTTACTTTTCCGGTACCGACATCGCCCAGTGGCGCCAAACCGGAAATTATCGGCGGAACGCGGTCATTGGTAACTTTTTTCTTTTTCTCCGGGACCGTATCCGGCGCTTTATAGGTAAAACTGATCTTGCCGGCCTGCTTGTCGTAATTCCCCGAAGTATCGACGCACCTGACGTAATAAACGTAGTCTCCGTAATCGCTCAATACCGCCGGCACTGAATGGTAAATTTTATTCGGAGTTGAAAAATTAAAAAACATCGATTCGTAATCGATATCATTACTGTCAAAACGGCAATCCGCCGCCTCATTCGTGTTGGCAACCAAAGTTATATTCTGATCATAAACCGTACCGGACGGTGCCAGACTGACGATCATCGGCGGAACCGTATCCGCGATCACGCACCCCCCTTTTCTGCATATCCGGCCGCTTGCCGCGCAATTTTCCACCCGGCTCCATGCCGTAGACCCGGTGCACGCGGCGCCGGAACATCTTTCGGTTGTTGACGCAAACTCTAGCCAATCTCCATCGCAACGATATTTATTGGATTCATTATCGCCGCCGCATTGCTGGTAAAGACTCCCCCGGACGCCGCAGGAATCGTACCAATAAACGTTGCCGTTGTAGCATTTTTTATAAGCGTTGCTGGTGCATGTATTACCGGAAACATCGGCTTTAACGCATTTGCCATCGCGGCAATCTTCTCCCCAAGCGCAAGTTTGATTAAGATTTTCCCGGCGGCCGCAGGAATCGTACCAGTAAACGTTGCCGCTCCAGCATCTCAAATAGGTTTCCGACTTGCAATCATTATAGTTGGTTTCGGGAACGCATTCGTTATTGTTGCACGTTTCGGTTGACGAACAATAATCATAAATCGTTTCCCGGTTGCCGCAGGAATCATACCACCAGACATTGCCGCTCCAGCATCTAACCGACGCATTATGCGCGCAGCTGTCGGCTCGCGCGACCGAAAATCCCGCCCCCCACGCCAAAATTTCGGCGGCGACAACCGCCCCGATCAAAATCTTTTTTAAAAATATTCGACCAGCCAACATTGTTTCACTTAAATTATAACTCATTCGTAAAACAGCTCCAATCGCTTCTTTAAAAAGCAAAACCGCTTCCGAATTTCCTCGAAAACGGGCCTCCCCTAAAAAACCAAAGCAATTCTTTATCTGGCATGCTTGACGGGCTGATGGAATTAAACATCCTCAACAAAATCTTCCTCTCCTCCTTTTCTTTTTACCATTACCGCGATAACAAGCGCGGCGGCAAGCACGAAACCCGCCAGCAAGATCACGATCAAATTATTTTTTCCCTGCGGTTTGATATCGGCGCAATCTTTATCCGCATCATCGCCGCTTGCCGGACAATCCGGATCGCAAAATGCGATTCGGAGCACTTCTCATGCCGGCACGCTATTGTCGCAACAAGTCTGGATGAATTGGCGGCACATCGCAGCGAACAAACACTATTTTGGCAATAACTTGATTGATATTCGCCGCCGCGATTGCAAAACCCGCCATTTATCGTTGACCATATTTTTCCGCAAGTAATACAGGCAGTGGCGCTCCCCGGCGATAATCAGAATATGCTCATCATTCCAAGTACCGCTGTTTCTGTCGGACTTAAGTATGGATTGGCGGATAAAACCCGAAGCTAAAGCTACCATCGTAACAGCATTGACTCATTGGCCAAGCCCGCGTCTCAACCAAAATGACCTTCTTCGCGGATACCGGCTCCGCTGCCATCCGAAGTTTTACGAATTTACAAAACAAAAAACAGTTTGGCTTTCGGCCAAACTGTTTTTGAATATTTAAGTTTATTAACCACGCTTATCTGGCGTATTCGGTAATCCGTGTTTCCCGGATCACGTTGACTTTAATCTCGCCCGGATAACGCAATTCTTCCTCAATCCGTTTAGCAATATCCTTTGCCATTTTCTTGGCGCCCCAATCATCCACCTCCTTGGGCCGCACAAACACCCTGATCTCGCGTCCCGCCTGCAAAGCCCAAGCTTTCTCCACTCCGGTAAATGATGTGGCGATACCTTCCAATTCTCCCAGACGTTTTAAATAGTTTTCAACCGTATCTTTTCTGGCTCCCGGACGCGCGCCCGAGATCTGATCGGCTGTTTGCACGATAATTCCTTCAATACTCTCATATGGATATTCTTCGTGGTGTGATCTCATCGCGTGGATTACCGCCGGGTCAACATTAAATTTCTCCAAGATCTTTATTCCGATCTCCACGTGCGAACCCTCAATCTGCTGATCCACTGATTTGCCAATGTCATGCAACAAGCCGGCTTTCTTGGCGATTTTCACGTTGGCACCCACTTCGGCCGCGATCGTCGCCGCCAAATGGGAAACCTCTATTGAATGCAACAAAACATTCTGGCCGTAACTGGTTCTGAATTTCAACCTTCCCAGCAATTGAACCAGCCGTGGGTTCAAATCAAGCAAATTGACATCATAGCACGCCTGTTCGCCCGCTTCCTTGATTTGCGCCGTGATTTCCTCTTCCGCTACTTTCACGGTTTCCTCGATACGTGCCGGCTGAATCCGCGAATCCTGGATCAACTTTTCCAGCGCGATCTTGGCAATCTGTCTGCGCGTTGGATCGAAACCCGAGATCACCACGGTTTCCGGCGTTTCATCAACTACGATCTCAACCCCCGTTAATCTTTCCAAAGTCCGGATATTGCGGCCTTCCTTACCGATAATCCGGCCTTTGATTTCGTCATTGGGAAGATTAACTACCGATGTCGTCACTTCCTGCGCTTGCGACAGCGCGAATTTTTGTATTGCTTGCACCAATATTTCTTTGGCCCTTTTCTTGAACGGTTCCATTCCTTCGGTTTCTAATTCCTTGGTGCGATCCAACAAATCTTTCTGATATTCCTTTTCCACTGTATCTAACAACTCCTGGCGCGCATCGGCTTTTGTCAATCCGCCGACTCGCTCCAAATTTTCCACTGCTTGTCGATGCAATTCTTCAAGATTTTCTTTTAACGCTTTTAATTTTTTGACTTTTGCCTGAAACTCTTTTTCTTCAGCTTCAAACTCCAAAACTTTCTGTTCCAAAGTACTCTCTCGCTTCAATATCAACGTCTCGGTCTTGGCAATCTCGCGATTGCGCGTCTGAATCTCCTGGCGCGATACCTCCAAAAGCTTCTGTGATTTTGCCTGCGCTTCATCAGCGATCTTTTGCGCCTCTGCCTTCGCTTTTGCCAATTTATTGGCAATGTTCTTCTCGATCGTGCCCGCGCGTTTCGCTGCCAGCATCTGCCGGGCGTAATAACCCAGGCAAATCCCCAGCGCCAATACGAATATCAGCGCGATTATCATTGTTAATTCCATATTTTTTTCCTTCAATGGATCGGGGATGATCCGTCGCTTCAAACTAAAACCCGCGCGGTCTGTCATTTCGTCCGCTTTTCGATCCAAGAAGGGAATTTTAAAATCTGCTTGCCCGGCCGCACTCATTGCGCGGCCAATATAAAAACGGTTTGATTGTACCTTAAATTGCGTTATCTGGCAATCCCGGCTGCAACCGCTACCAGGGCCGGGTTTTGAAGTTAATCCGTCCTATCTTTACTTCCGGTGAGTGGTTATCAGCGTTCTAACTCCTGTTTATACAACCCCAATACTTTTCTCAGGCTTGCTTGCAAATTATCGAATATCATCCCGACCGGATTTATTTCCTGCCATCTGGGAAGCGACACCCTGTTCAAATTGATTATTTGGCAATTGGTTCTGGACGCGTTATCGCCCACCGCCAGTTTGATAATATTGCTTTTACCCGGGGTAAAGCTCGCGTCCGTACCGGTCGCGGTTGTCACCGCCCCGTCAATGTTTATCGTCCAAACTCGGCTTCCCGCGTCGATCTGGCTTCCGTCTTCCGACTCTACCGAATGTAATCCCAATAAAGCGGCGTCCGACAAAAATATGCGTCCGCTCCCCACTACTTTTGTTTTAAAGGCATTCGATTCGCAATCTATCCACAAAGGATTGGGAATTACCGCCGGATCATCCAGGGAACACATAAAACCGGCCGCAACCTCTCTTTTTATGCGGATCAAATGATTCGTCGTGGCATGAGCTCCCAAACTGCAATCGCTGTTATTGCTCGCCTTGGGAGTTTCGCTCACCGTCAGTTTCAAAGTATAGGTGCCGGTCGGCACTCCCGCCAAAAACGTTAAATTCTGCTTGCCGTCGTAAGTTCCGCCGTATGTTGTTCCTTCAAGCTTCCAAGCCGTGCATTGCACATTGCCGCTCGATGCGTTTAACACCGTGAATGCGCATTCCGGACAATCTCCGGTTGGCGCGTACATTACCCAAGTTGAATTCGGATCGGTGTCGCAATAACCGCCCGCGCAGCTGCCGCCGCATTCCATTTTGGCGGTCGGCCCGAATGTCGCGCTGGTGTACAGCTTGTACGCCGCGTCCGCGGTGCAATTCGTGCCGTTGCAATTAACGCTGTTAAGGTTTACCCATCCGATAACTCCCGTGGTGGCGTCGGCCGAACTGGTCATCCAGCCGTGGAAATCCCCATTACTGTCAATATAGCTGTCCTTGAATTTCAAACAACCGTCCCAGTCGCCGGTATTATTGCCGGCGCCCCCGCCGGTACAATTCGTCCCGTTCCATAAGTTATCCTTGCACGCCGCGATCGCCCGGCCCCAGCCGGTTATCTCTCGATTGCCGGAAGCGGCCGCCGTATCGACTTTCGCCTGGCACGCGGCTCCGGAACAATTGTTGCAACCGTTTACGTCCGCCGGTTCAAAGCTGATCCAGCCGACATTCTCCGACCAAGCGTACCCGGTTAAAGTGCCGTCGCCGCCGATATTCAGTCCGTAATTTTTAGCTCCGCCGCCCGAATGGCAATTAGCGGAAATCCAACCCACATTCTCCGACCAAGCCCAGCCGAAAACATTATCCGTGCCGGTGCATAATTCGATCGGCGCGCACGCCGTTCCCGAGCAGGTCTGGCCGGCCGGGCAATCCGTGGCCGCGCCCCACTCCAAACAGCTATCGGCGTCATAATTGCCGCAGGTTTTAACTTTCGTGCCGGCGCAACTGGTTTCTCCCGCGGCGCAATCATCGTCACAGGTCGGCGCGCACGCCGTTCCCGAGCAGGTCTGGCCGGCCGGGCAATCCGTGGCCGC
>CAZUST010000017.1:0-4359 GCA_964623335.1 uncultured Candidatus Saccharibacteria bacterium | reverse complement strand
GCCCCACTCCAAACAGCTATCGGCGTCATAATTGCCGCAAGTTTTAACTTTCGTGCCCTCACATTTAGTTTCTCCCGCGGCGCAATCATCGTCACAGGCCGGTACGCATTTACCGCTGACGCAATTGGATCCCGTAGCGCAATCGCCGCAGTTGATTTCACTGCCGCACTTATTGTCAATTTTACCGCAATTATAAGGCCCGCCCGGAGCGGTAGCGCAAGTAACGCAAGTGCCCGCGCAATACCAGCCGACTTTACTTTGAAAATAAGGAGTGGACACGAATGAATGGCACACGCCATTCTCACACAATTGCGCATAATCACTCCAAGGATCCAATGGTGGATTAGTCACCGTATCAAGCCAAAAATAACGCCCGTCAACCACCTTGCAGGTTTGCTTCCCACCGTTTGTCGTATCGCCGGGAAATACATCGCATCCCCAGCCATATATAGGCACCACCCAGCCCGCGCTTCCCTTGCAAACAATTTTTGCCTGGGTGTTTACCCGCAACCCTCCCGCCGCCACGCATTGCTTCGTGGTGTTAACCCCATCGCCATAGCCGCAAGTACCTTCCGGACAGCAAACCTTATTGCTGCACGTTGTTTCCGCGGGACAATCCGCGGAAACAACGCAACTTTGCCATGGTCCCGGATCAATCCCGTCCCAACACCCCCCCACACTATATTTACCCGGCCAACTTCCCAAACTTACGCACGAATTAACTCCGGTAGGATACAGATCACATCCCCAAGCTCCTTGATACACAACCCATTTATTACCGGGTTGCTGGCAACTTAAGAGAAACCACGGAGTCACAAAAAACTGCCCGTTGCCCCAGCAATCATCTTTAAAATTGGACGTGTGCGGACCTGTTGGTTTTGGACACGAATTCGGAGGGCATGCCGCCGCCGCATTTTCCGCGATGACCAAAAGAGCAAAAACCGCAATGGCCAAGAAAATCGCGCCCAAAGAGATCTTCTTAATTACGACCGATTGTATAGACATCAAAGTCGGATTGACATTGCGCTTTCGCGGATTCAAGCGGGCGCGCATGTTTTGTTAGCGGCATTGCCGCTACGGTAATTTCTTTTGAAATTATCGCTTTCTGATATCAATATAACACATCCCTGATTTTCGAAAAGACTTACATTTTTGTCTTAATCACTTCGTCAATGATACCGTATTCCTTGGCGCTCTCGGCGGTCAAATAAAAATCACGGTCGGTATCAACGGTGATTTTTTCAATCTTCTGGCCGGTGTGTTTGGCGATAATGTTGTTAAGCGATTCTTTGATGCGGATGATCTGCCGGGCGTTGATCTCAATATCGGTTGCCACTCCCTCGGCGCCGCCCGCCACCTGGTGAAGCATAATTTCGGAATTGGGCAACGCGAACCGCTTGCCCTTGGTACCCGCCGCCAGCAACACCGCCCCCATTGACGCGGCCATTCCCACGCACACCGTGGATACCGGACACTTAATATATTGCATGGTATCGTAAATCGCCAGTCCCGCAGTCACCGATCCGCCCGGACTATTAATGTATAGCTGAATATCTTTTTTGTCGTCCTTCGAAGCCAGGAACAGGAACTGGGCAATGATCGAATTGGCCGTCACGTCATCAACCGGACCGCCCAAAAAAACTATCCTCTCTTTCAAAAGGCGGGAATAGATATCGTAAGCCCTTTCCCCATATTGGGTTTTTTCAATAACTGTCGGTATTAAATTCATACGATTAAGCTCCAAATCACGAATCCCAATTCCCAAACAATGGTCGATCTCTATTTTTTTAAATTAAATATCGAAATTTATTTGGAATTTGGAGCTTGGTGGTTGGAATTTAAGATTTTTTAAACAAACCTTCCAAAAACTCGAACGTTTTCTCGTTCCTCAATGTTTCGCGGTAATATTCGCGAATTTGGTTGCCGCCTTCATCCTCCATTCCTTCCATGCTGCCATCCTTTTTTATCGCCGCTTCAATATCCTTATCGTCAATCTCGATCTTTTCCGCTTTGGCGATTTCCTGGATAACCAGATAATTCTTTATCCGCGCTTCGTTATCCTTAGCCATTGATTCCTTCAACTCCGCCTCGGTCTTTCCCAGTTTTTTCAAATAATCCTCAAAACTCATGTTCACGGTTTGGGGCGTTCTTTCTTTCAATTGGCGCATCATTTTCTCGGTTTCCCGTTCCACCAGGATATCCGGAATTTCCACTTCGGTTTCTTTGGCGATTGCCTCCAATGCGTCCTCGCGCAAATGTTCCAGCATATGCCGCTCCTTTTCCATCTTCAAACGCTTTATATCCTCTTCGGTCAGTTCCACCTTTTTTAATTCGAACCCTCCGGCGATTTTTTTATAGTCGGAAAGCTTGGCCTGCGGATAAACCGCCACCGTTGCCGTATATTCCAACGGATTGCCTTCGGCAAGCTTCAATATCGCGATCTCCGGATAACCCAGCGGTTCGATTTTGTTTTCCGCCACCGCCGTCGGAAAAGTCGCCTCCACCGCCAGTACCGCCGCCCGGTCCATGATCTTTCCCGCGCCAAGCTTGCTTTTCACCATCTCGGCAGGCGCCTGCCCCGGACGAAATCCGGGTATTTGCGCCTCTTTTGTAAATTCATTCAATGCTTTTTGCGCGAATACCGCCAGATCTTCGGCCGGCACTTCCACTTTCACTTCCACTTTCGATTTGGGTAATTTCGTTATGGTAACTTTGTTCATCTTTTGTCTTTTATATCTTGATATTATATTTCCGGCGCTTCATCATCTATTATGATATCCTTGGGCCTGATTTTGGTTTTCACCGCCTTTTTTTTGGCTGGCTTTTCTTCCTTCGCTGTTTTTCCCGCCACCTTGGCTTTTTCCACGGTTTTTTCCGCCGCCGTTTCGCTCTTGATCTTTTTGCTGATTTCAGTTTCTTCTATTCCCTTGGCTTGCGCCTCCGCCGCTTCGGCCGCTTCTTCCTGCGCGATCTGTTCCAACGCCTCATCTAAGTTTTCCGGACTTCTCACGTCAATCTTCCAACCGGTCAGCTTGGCCGCCAAACGTACATTCTGCCCGTCCTTCCCGATCGCCAACGACAGCTGGTCATTGGGAACCACCGCCAATGCTTTATTTTTGGGCAATATTTTCACCTCCATAATCTTGGCCGGCGACAGCGCGTTGGCAATATATTTGGCCGGGTCATCGGAATATTCGATGATATCGATCTTTTCGCCTCCCAATTCATTAATCACCGCGCTCACGCGGGTACCCCGCTGTCCTACCGCCGCGCCAATCGGATCAATTCCTTCCATGTTCGACGCCACCGCGATTTTGGTGCGCGACCCCGCTTCGCGGGCGATTGATTTCACCAAAACCTGGCCGCTGCCGATTTCGGGCACCTCCAGTTCGAATAGTTTAGACACAAACTTCGGGTAAGCCCTCGACAAAAAGATGATCGGTCCCTTGGAAGTCTGTTCCACTTTGAGTACGAACGCCTTCAAACGCTGGCCCGGGCGGTAAAACTCGCCCGGAACCTGCTCTTCGCGGTTCAAAACTCCAATGGTCTTGCCGATATCCATGAATGTTGTCCTGCCCTCAAGGCGTTGTACGATCCCTGAAATTATTTCACCCTCTTTCAATTTGAAATCGGCAAAAATTGTTTCTTTTTCCGCCTCGCGGATTTTCTGGATAATCACCTGCTTGGCGGTTTGTGCGGCAATCCGGCCAAAATCCTGTTTCTGCTCCAGATTGATTTTCACTTCATCACCGACTTTTATATCCGGATTATCCTTTCTGGCATCCTCCAGCATTATATATTTTTCCGGATTGAATTTTACCTTTTCCGTTGGCTCGCTGGCTTCGCCCGCCATAGCTCCCGCGGGAACGGCGGCGGAAGCCTTCGACTCGTTTGAACTTTCCATCGGCTTATCCTTCATCGCTTCCAATTCTTCTTCGGAAAAAATCATTGAATCATCCACCACGGTTTTCACCTGCCAAAAATCGGCCTGTCCGGTTTTGGGATCAAGCTTGGCTTTGATGATTTGGCTTTTTTCGCCGTATTCTTTTTTATAGGCGGCCGCCAGCGCGGTTTCGATGCTTTCAATGATTTTTTCCGCCGCCAAACCCTTCTCTTGCGATATCTGGGATACCGCCAATGCAAACGATTTCAGATCCATAAATTAAACAAATCCTAATCTCTAAATTTTAAACAAGCTTGTTCAGGGTTTAGAATTTAGGATTTTAAGTTTTATTTTAACAATAACGTCCGATTTTCATCGGACTGTCTGTATTTTATCTCCTTTGGGTTTATTGTCAAGGGACAGTATTGTACAATGCAACATGAGCATGAAATGAAACTTGTTTCCGGCGCAAGATG
>CAZUST010000016.1:0-29112 GCA_964623335.1 uncultured Candidatus Saccharibacteria bacterium | reverse complement strand
GCGTTTAGCGAAGCGTCGGAATACCTCGAGGCTCTGCCTCGGGGTAGTTTATTTGCATTCTTTGCTGGAGCATTTCACTTGCTTGCGTTTGGTGGCGACCATCAGCGCGCCGCACTTTTCGCATTTTTCGCCCGTCGGCTTGTCCCAAAGGGCGAAATCGCAATCCGGGTACGCCGAACAGCCGTAAAATATTTTGCGCTTCTTGGTTTTCTTTTCCACTATGTGCCCGTTTTTGCACTTAGGGCAGGGAATTTCCGTTTCGAACGCCGGTTTTGCCGGAGCTATGTTTTCCGTGTATTTGCATTCCGGGAACTTGGGGCAAGCATAGAATTTGCCAAACCGTCCCATTTTGATTACCAAATTCGCGCCGCATTTGGGGCAGATCTTGTCGGTCACTTCAGCTGTTTTATTGGTTTTTTCCACTTCGGTATATTTGATATCCAAGTTGGCCTTGAACGGATCGTAAAATTCACGCAAAACCTTTACCCATTCCAAAGAACCTTCGGCAATTTCGTCGAATTCTTCTTCCATTTTGGCGGTGAAGCCGATGTCCACGATTTGCGGGAAATGTTTTACCAGCATATCGTTGACCAGCAAGCCCATTTCCGTGGGCTTCAGGTTTTTTTTCTCATCCTTTTCGATATAATTGCGGGTCTGGATGGTGGTAATTGTCGGCGCGTAGGTTGATGGCCGTCCAACGCCAAATTCTTCCAGTGCCTTGATGAGGCTGGCTTCGTTGTAGCGTGCCGGCGGCTTGGTGAAGTGCTGGCTGGGTTCAAGTTTTATGAACTCCAGCGGTTCGGCATTTTCCATCATTGGCAAATCGACTTGTTCAAATTTTACCGGATAGACTTTCAGATAGCCGTCGAATTTCAATGTCTGGCCGTTGGCCTTGAAATCGTACGTATTGGCCGCTTCGCCTGCCGCCGCTTTATGAGAAGGCGGGGTTGCCGTTATATCTGCGCTGACCGAATCGAAAATTGCCGGCATCATCTGGCAAGCAATAAACCTTTGCCAGATCAATTCATAAAGCTTGGCCTGCGTCTTGGTCAAGGTTTTTTCTTGTGCTGCACGTTCCGGTGTGCGGTCGGCGTAGGCCGGCCGGATCGCCTCGTGCGCTTCCTGTGCGCCCTTGGCTTTGGTTTTGTAAGTATTAAAATGTCCGGGATGGTATTGCGCGCCGTAGGCTTCGATAATGAATTTTTGCGCCGCCGCCAGCGATTGTGCTGAAAGGTTTAGTGAGTCCGTGCGGTGGTAGGTGATCAACCCCATTTCGTATAATTGCTGGGCGGTCGCCATTGTTGCCTTGGCGGTCATGTGGAACTTTTGCCATGCCGCTTGCTGCAGGGTTGAGGTTGTGAATGGCCCGAACGGTTTTTTGCAGGTTTCCTTCCGTTCGATATCGGTTACCGAATATTTTACTCCTTGTAATTCCCGTTCAATCGCGATTGCTTTGGTTTCGTCGGTGATCTCCATTTTATCCAGCGCTTTGCCGTTTACCGCCGCGAGCTTCGCCGTAAATTCTTTTAACGGCTGGTTTTTGGTATTTTTTAGCGTAACCGCGATTTCCCAGTATTCTTCGGGCTTAAACGCCTCGATTTCCCGTTCGCGTTCGGCGATCAGCCGTACCGCCACCGATTGCACCCGGCCGGCCGACAGGCCTTTAGCTACTTTTTTCCAAAGGAACGGAGAGAGTTGATAGCCCACGATGCGATCAAGTATCCGGCGCGCCTGCTGGGCGTTTACTAAGTTGGCATTTATCTGCCGCGGGTTCTTTAGCGCTTCTTCGATCGCGCCTTTGGTAATCTCGTGGAATTCAATGCGCTGGTACGGTTTGCCGGTTTTATCGTTGAGCTTCAATGCTTCCACCAGATGCCAAGCGATCGCTTCGCCTTCGCGATCCGGATCGGTGCTGATCAGGATGTTGTCGGCTTTGGCGGCCTGGGCTTTAAGTTCTTTGACTGTGCTTTTACCTTTGGCCGTCAAAATGTATTTCGGTTCGAAATCGTGTTCGATATCCACGCCGAAAGCGGATTTGGGCAGATCGCGCACATGGCCGAAGCTGGATAGTATTTTATAATCCGAACCTAAAAACCCCTGCAGGGTCCTGGCTTTGGTCGGTGATTCAACGATAACTAGTTGCATGATAGTTCAAAAAGAAATTATAAAATTACTTGCTGCGATAATATTTCATTCCGCCGATACTTTTAATCGATCCTTTTATCTCCAATACGGTTAGCGCGCTCAAAACCTTGGCGGCCGCCAATCCCGTGGCGGCAACGATCTTGTCGATTTCCATTGCCTCGCCGGAAAGAACTTCCAAAATCGCGCTTTCTTCCGGATTGGCGCCCGCAAAGATGGTTTTTTGCATGGTTGCGGTTTCGTGCCCCAGTGCCGCCAAAATATCATCGGCATTGCGGACCAATATCGCGCCCTGCCGGATCAGTTCATTGCCGCCGCCCGAATTCAAAGAATAGATTGAGCCCGGTACCGCGAACACCGGTTTTCCCAATTTTTTGGCCCACCGGGCAGTACCCAGCGATCCGGATTTGATCTTGGCTTCAATCACTACTACGCCCTGGGTAAGGCCCGCCACAATGCGGTTGCGTTGAGGAAAGGTAAATCTTGTTCCTCGGGTTCCGGCCGGATATTCGCTCAGCAGACAGCCGCCATTCTTCACTATTTTTTCGGATAAGTCAAGATTTATCTGCGGATAAAGGCTTTTGGGATCAAGCCCCGTTCCGAGTACCGCGATCGTGCGTTTGCCGTTCTCGACTGCCATCGTGTGTCCTATCGTATCAATCCCCGGCGCCAATCCCGAAACGATTGTAAAACCCGCGTCGATCAGCCCTTGCGCGATATCGCCGGCCGCGCGCCTTCCATAATCCGAGCAAATGCGCGCACCAACCACGGCGATCATCTTTTCGCCGGTTTGCGGCAGTTTTCCGCGGCAATATAAAACTTTCGGACCCGATTGCATCGCGCGCAAATTTTCCGGAAATCGCGCTTCTTCTCGCGCTATCTTTTCGATTTCGTTATCCATTACTTTTAGAATAGACCTACTGCGCAAAGATTTACGCAACGAAATTTTCAGATTTCGCGCGAGCCGAATGAGGAATGTCTGCTCGCAGTCTCGTTTCACAAAAACGAGGGAGGCATATTGGCTTAAATATGCCGACGATTGACGAATTCGGCGCAGTCGAAATATGGAAATTGCAGTAGTAAATCTTTGCGCAGTAGGTCTAATATAGCATTTTACTTTTCCGCCGCCAAAAAATTCAAACTGAGAAACCGTGGATTGAAAAAGTTGATTTTTGATTGCCGGCGGGTATAATAGGTCTGTTGCGAATTAATTTCAACCGCAATTTCCATCTTTCAGCCGCAAAGAATTAGTTTCGTCGGAAACTTAGCTTAATGTGCCTTCTCGCTCTTTATTATTTTCGCTCGGAAGCTGAAAATTTCGTTCTGAAGCTAATTCGGCAACAAGTCCATAATTAAACCAAACAACTCAAGGAATAGAAAGGGGGTAAGTAATAATGAAAATCACGGCAACCGTTTTTGATATCACAGACTTTAAAGAGTCAGAAAGCTCGGATTACGAATTGAGAAGTGGTATCCGCGTCCGCCGGTACCGTTCAGAGAAAAGTTGTTTCGAACAGGGGATTGAAGTTTCGGCTGAAGTAACCGATATCTCGGGTTGTCGGACCTTGCTGGAAAAGCTTTTTGACTTGGCCGAAGCCGACAATAAATCCCAAAAAGCAGCTCGCGATTGATCCGGGCTGCTCATTTTTAAATTTTTTGCGGCGTATGGTTGAATTCCGTCATCGCTTTTTCGACTCCTTCGACCAGTGCCGCTTCCAGGCTGGCAATCGCCGTTTCAATGACTTTGGAAAAAAATTCCTGTTCGTCGGAAGCTATTTTTTTCAATACCAGCTTGTCGCCCGGGATTTTTTTGGTAACCGCGTCTTGGGGGGCGATCCCGATCCGCCACCTGATGAAGTTTTTGGTTTTGATCTGATCAATAATCGATTGCACCCCTTTGTGGCCGGCCGCCCCGTGGTTTTTCGATATTTTTATTGTGCCCGCGGGAATATCCAGATCGTCGTTGATTACCCATAGATTGCCGAATTTCTTGTTTTTGAACAGGGAGTAATGCTTTGCCAGCCTTTTTACGCCTAGGCCCGATTTGTTCATGAATGTCTGTGGTTTGGCCAAGATCACGGTTTTAGCCGCGAAAATACCTTCCGAAACCATTGAATTATCCTCGATCATTGAAAATTTGGGGAAACCATGTTTGACCGCGAAAGCGTCGACAACCTGGAAACCCAGGCTGTGCCGAGTAAAATAATAGTCCGCGCCCGGATTTCCCAGGCCCGCGATCAGAAAAACGTTTTGTTCTTCTTTCTTTGCCATAATTCGAACATTATAGCATAAACCCCGCTTAAAAGAAGCCTTTCGGTCGGCTTCGGCGGGGCTTTGACAGGAGAATTGCGTAAACTCAAAAAATTTGATATAATGAACTCGATTTTAGATCCATTTTGAGTTGGATTTTAATCCTAACATCCTTATTCTTATGTCCTCGGCAATCAAAAATGTCGCTGAATTTTTCTGGGAAGTCATTAAGATCGTGGTTTTGGCGTTCGCGATCGTCATTCCGGTTCGTTTTTTTCTGTTTCAGCCGTTTGTAATCCAGGGGGCATCCATGGAGCCTAACTTTCATGAGGCCGATTACCTGATTATCGACGAGCTGTCATATCGTTTCCGGGCGCCGGAAAGGGGGGAGGTGGTCGTTTTCAAATACCCTTACGATACTTCCAAACGCTTCATTAAACGAATCATCGGCCTGCCGGGCGAAACGGTGGAGATCAAAAATGGCAAGTTGATTATCACCAAAACCGATGGCCAGCAGATGACCTTGTTAGAACCTTATATTCCGGCCGGATTGGTGCCGCCCGATATGAGCGCTTATCAACTGGGACCGGGCCAGTATTTTGTTTTGGGAGATAACCGGCCTTATTCTTCAGATTCCCAAGATTGGGGCGAATTGCCGTCCAAAAATATTATCGGCCGGGTGCAGTTCCGGCTTTGGCCGCTGAACGACATATCCGTGATTCAAACTCCCCAATATCAAACCAGTCAATAATTTTTTATCAAACAATAATCATCTGATCGTCTGCGCGACGGCCAAAAATATGAAATCAAAATTTCAAGTGGTCACCGGGATGCACGATATCCTGCCTGATGATTACAAATATTACGAGAAAGTAATCGACATTACCCGTAACATCGCCGAATTTTATAATTTTAACCGGATTGAAACTCCGATACTGGAAAACAGCGAGCTTTTTGTCAAGGGCACCGGGGCATCGACCGAGATCGTACAGAAACAAATGTATTCTTTTAAAACCAAAGGAGGCGACGATCTGACAATGCGTCCCGAAGGTACGCCGCCGGTCATTCGATCATATTTGGAAAACGGCATGGCCAACTGGCCCCAACCGGTAAAACTTTGGTATTATGGACCCTTTTTCCGCCACGAAAAACCGCAAGCCGGCCGTTACCGCCAGTTCTGGCAGCTTGGTTTTGAGGTGATCGGCCACGGTTCGCCGATTGTGGACGCTCAGATTATCCAGATCTACTACAATATTTTAAAAGAACTGAAGCTTGAAAATATTATTGTCGAGGTGAATAGTATCGGCGATCCGATGTGCCGGCCGTATTACCGCAAGACTCTGGCCAGCTATCT
Source organism: uncultured Candidatus Saccharibacteria bacterium (assembly GCA_964623335.1). Lineage (GTDB taxonomy): Bacteria > Patescibacteriota > Minisyncoccia > Minisyncoccales > UBA5738 > UBA5738. The sequence continues at coordinate 23,366 of CAZUST010000016.1, read as the reverse complement.
GCGCAGTCGCGCGTCGGTTTTGTGCCCTGATTGCAAGAATCGGATTAAAGATAATCCGTTGCGTATTTTGGATTGCAAAAACGAAAAATGCCAGCAGGTTAAAGCGCAAGCGCCCCAAGTGATGGACCACCTTTGTGATGAATGCAAAGCCCATTTCAAGGAGGTTTTGGAATACCTGGAAGAAATTGGTTTGCCTTATCGCTTGAACCCCTATTTGGTTCGCGGTTTGGATTATTACACCCGCACGGTTTTTGAGATATACCAAGAAGGCAAGGAAGGCCAGCAATCGGCTCTGGGCGGCGGCGGCCGCTACGATGGCTTGGTTAAACTTTTAGGCGGCAATGATACGCCGGCCATGGGCGGCGGGTTGGGTGTAGATCGGATCGTTATGGCGATGAAAGAAGCGGATATTAAAGTTGGCGAGGAAAAGAAAGTTAAGGTATTTTTGGCGCAATTAGGGGTGCTGGGCAAGAAAAAATGCTTGAAACTTTGCGAGGAATTGCGTCAAGCCGATATCTCGGTCGGGGAATCATTCGATCGGGACTCGCTTAAGTCCCAGTTGAAAATCGCCGATAAATACGGTGCTAAGTTTACTTTGCTTTTGGGCCAAAAAGAAGCCTTGGAAGGCTCGATCCTTCTGCGCGACATGGAAACCGGCAACCAGGAATTGTTGAAGCTCGATACCGTCGTGGCTGAAATCAAAAAGCGCTTCAAAAAGTAGAAAATTACGCCATTGCGGGTAGATGCCGGAAAAAGTATTAGGGGGCGTCGGAACCGTAGTAATCTGCAGCGATTAGCGTCCGTTTGTTTTAACAATGCCGATGCCGCAAGCCGCGAAAAGTTTATCTATCTTTTTATCCAAAGCAACTCCCGGAGCGAACCCTTGGGAGCCGATGGATGGAGAAACACCTGTAAAAATATAAATTCAATATCGTAAACGTGTAATTTTCGAAAAAAAAGTTGACGATTGAATAAATTTAGGCTAATCTATGGACTGTATCTTTTGCGAAATTATCAGCGGCCGGATCGCGGCCAAAAAAGTTCTCGAAAACGACTTGGTTTTTGCTTTTGAAAATATCAAGCCGGTTCATCCGGTTCACGTGCTGATAATTCCCAAAAAGCATATCGACAATATCCATTTGGCGCAAAAAGACGATAAGGATTGGCTTGCCGAAATGCTTTTGGTGGTTCCTGAAATTGCCCGGATAAAAGGAGTTGATAAAAGCGGTTACCGTCTGATAATTAACTTCGGCAAAGATTCGGGGCAATCAGTCGAGCATTTGCATGTTCACTTGATCGGGGGCGAAGAATTGCCCTTTGCCACCGGTTGAATATTGACGCTAAATTAATAAAAGTAAATTAAAGAAAATGCCTTTAGAGATAAAAAAGAAACAGCGCGAGAATGTACAGGCGATGATGCGCCGCTTCCAGAAGGCGGTTCAGCAGAGTGGAATTTTGTTGGAGGTGCGCAAGCGGCAATTCGTGAAGCGCGGCAAATCCGACAATATGCAGAAAAAAATTGCCTTGCGCCGCATGAAAAACAAGAAAAAATACGACTTGGCCAAGAAAATGAAGAAAGCCTAAGCTTGAACCGTTAACTGTTATTAACAATTAAGACGCATTAAGATTGTTAATAGTTAAGGGTCAACGGTTCGGTTATTTTCATGCTTAAGGAAAAGATTAACGATGATTTCAAAGCGGCCTTTAAGGAAAAGAGGGAGGCCGAAGTTTCCGTTTTAAAAACTCTCAAAGCCGTTCTGATTAACAAAGAAAAAGAAAAGCAATTTCAGGCCGGCAAAGCCGGCGCCGATATGGCCCGGGCGGCGCTTACCGATGACGATATTATTGCCGTAATATCCGCCGAAGTTAAAAAACTTCGCGATGCCATCGCGTTGTTTGAGCGGGGAGGCCGTGCCGATCTGGTCGCGCAAAACAAAAAAGAAATTGAAATTTTGATGCGTTATCTGCCCGCCCAGCTTGGCGAGGATGAAATTAAAAAACTTGTCGCCGATGCTGTTGCTTCGACTGGAGCGGCAACCGCCAAGGACATGGGAAAAGTGATGGGGGTGTTGATGCCCAAGGTAAGGGGCAAGGCCGACAGTTCGCTGGTCGGCAAACTCGTCAAAGAAGCTTTACAAGGATGAAGCAATACGGTAACGTATTGCTTTTGCGTTTGCGTTGCCAGTAGCGTGTGCTAAACTGAAAATACTGCTATGCAAACCGATGCGCCGCCGGGTTCCCAAAAATGCAATTGCCGCCGGGGAATGATCATCATTTTTACTCTGTTTATGATGGCGGTTTCGGCTTCGGCTTGTGTTTTGGTTTTGCTGGATCGCTCGATTGGCTAACCGGTGGACAGGAGCCAGTCTCAAAATAAAATTAACGGTGCGTTTGTAAAAACGTTCATGGTAATGATATCCAAACACTGGTTAATTGGTTTTGCGTGTTTTGTTTTAGTCTTCGCGGGCGCGGGATTTTTGGTTCTGCGGCATCCCGGTTTTTTGAACGCTCAAACCAACGATTCTTCGTATAAAAAATTTTCCGAAAAAAGATACGGCCTTTCGCTTGATTATCCGCAAAATTGGTCTTTCGATATCGGTTACGACCGTTACGCCAAGGGACTGATGAACGTGGATATCGTGAATAAAAAATGTAAAAATTACACGGGGGATTGTGCCGCGGACTGCGCGGATATCCGTATTTTTATCGGGGGAGTGCCCAATAGCGATTCCAGCCAGCTTTTTGTGCAACTTTATGAAGATGCGCTGGCGGTTAAGGATACCGACAATCCGGATCTGGTGCGCAAAATGGATATCTCCGGAAAAACCGTGTACAAGATCATGAACGATCAGCCCACGCTGTCGCTTAATGGCAGTTGCGCGGGGCCTCTTTATATTTTCGACGCCGGTAATAATAAATTTGTTTATATCTTCGCCGGTTATGGCGCCAATGCGGCCGAATCGGGCGAGCAAACCGTCCAAAAGATAATTTCTTCGCTGGCAGTTTCCACCGAATGATCAGGAATCAACGGCAAAAACAGGGATATCCCCGTTTTTTGTTTAAAGCGGCTTCCGCTATTATTTGCGGAAGCCGCCCAAGCGCGCAGTGTTAAAATAAAACTGCGGCAATATTTTTTGGCGAGATCACCAAATCAAATAAATAATGAATTTGTTTTATTTGCCCGCCGGAATACCTCGGGGCTTTGCCCCGGGGATGAATGGCGGGGAATCAAACTATCGCGCCGCCTTGGGCGCGCGGTAATTTGATTCCGAGACAAATCTCGGGATAAGCTTTTGGGAACCGATGAATAATGATTTCTTAGGTGCTCCGCGAGTACTTTTGCAATGATAAATCCTTGATGCCGCATTGGCGTCATCCGCTTTACTAAGGTCGCTGGCTGCGGTTTCAGGCCGCGGTCGGCAAAACACTTGTGAAAAATATTTGATTGGTTCAAATAGTTCCGGCCCGCGCCTAAATTAAAAAATAATGTCAACTCAAAAAATATTTGTCGTCGGTCTGCTTTCAGTTTTTGCTTTGGGCTTGGTTGCGGCCGCTATCATTCTTATCAAAAATATGGGCGGCAAGGGGAGTGTGCCGGTAAATTCCGGTCAGCCTTCCGTAAATGAAAATTTCAACGCCGGGAAAGATCCCGCGGCCGCCGATACCGAAGAATCCGTATCCGAAGAAGAAACTTCAAACCAGGTTGCCAAGGATCAGTCATTGAGCCAGGCATCGGATCAACCGTTGGAAGAAAGTCGCGATTCCGGGGAAAATTATCCTTGGCAAACTTATAGTAATGATTTTTACGCGCTGGAATATCCCGCCAATTATAAAATCACCGGCCAAAATGCCGCTGGCGAAATAAAATTTGAAATCAACGATTTCGCCGCCGAGCCGGTAATCTTTATATCTGCCGGTGAAAAAGCGCTTGCGTTTCAGGGAACTTGGTCGGTTATTCCGGTTGGGGAAGCCGATGGACAAAAGTTGTTGGCGACCGAAAAGGTGGATATGAACGGCACTCGATTTCAAAAAAAATATTGGGCGATCCGCCAAATCGATGACGGCGCCTGGCAGACGGCGATCGTTTATTATGGTTGCGATCAAAGCCAGCACTGTTTTTCAATATTGCGCGGTGTAACCGCTAAGGGTGTTCCTGCCTGGGACGAACAATCGGGCAGCCAGCTTGCCGATAAGATCAAGATCAAAACCCTTGTAAATGTTATGAAAACTTCCAAGGAAACCGACACGATTAATTTTAACAACATGTTCTTGACCTTCCGGTTTGTTGAAAAAACCGCCGCGTCTGCCGCTTCCGCGGCCGGTGCCGTCTCCAAAACTAATCAATGGAAAGATTGCGTCTTCAGTCCGATATTAACAGGGTCGGTCGAATCGACCGATCGCAAACTGGTCTGTATTGGCGATGACGGTACCCAAAAAATCATTGCGGAAAGCATTAAAACTGCGATGGGATGGAACGGTATGGCCGAATTTTACCCCAATAAAGCGCTTTTTGCTCCTTACTCGAAAGAAATTTATTTTACCAAGTACCTTTCCGATTCGGGCAGTTCTTCGGGAGTATACGCGCTTGATGTGGCCACGCTTCAATTCCGCCGTTTGGCCAATGTCGGCAAAATTTATGAAGATTATAACAATTATGCCAGCATTATTTCTCCGGACAGGAAACTGATTGCGTCGTTGGGATATTCCGATTTGTATATCCTTGATTTTGCCGCCGATAAAGCTACGGCCATCGCCATTGCCGCTGCGGGCGAAGTTTTTAATCCCGCTGGCAGCGCGCCGGATTTCAAGTGGATCGATAATGGCGCTATTCAATATCCGGTCTATAAAAACAGTGATTTTAGCAAACCCGCCGAAATAAGAAAAATTGTTGTCAAGTAATTAATTGTGCCGCCATTGGCTGTACCAAGAATATGCCCAGAAGAAAAAAAGGTTTTAATTTTAATCAATTTATTGTTATCACGGTGCTTTTTATCGGAGTATGGATTGCGGCGGATTATTATTTCAACGTTTATCGCCATACCCAAAAAGAAACGTCTGATCAGAAAGCGATTCCGTCCGTCAACCAGCCTGCCGTCACACCCGCGCCGACGGTCACGGTCAGTGAAGAATCCGTGCCGGAAGATGATTTTAAGCTCGAGACTTATCGCGACGAAAACAACAAATTCGAATTTCAATATCCGGTTTACCGCCAGCCCGATCCAGGATGTCCGATCATCAAAAAAAACGCCGCCGGATTCGATTTGGGAATGTTTTTCTTTTCGATCAATGACGGTCGGGGCGAAATCGCCGATTTTATCAACAGCGAACTGCAGGGAATGGATATCGACAAAACCGAAAGTATCACTGTCGCCGGTTTAAGTGCAACCCAGGTAAATTACCAGACGCGGGGAATGGGGTGGAATGGCAGCACGGTTTTTATTGAACACGCCGGCAAATTTTATGAATTTGGTATTCTGGCTAACAGTACGGCCGAAACTTGTGGCGGCGTCAATGATTATTCCGACCGGGTTTATCGTTCGGTAATCTCCACCTTGAAATTCACCGATTAAAAGTAATTTGTTTTAATGAATTGGATGGTAATGGCAGAATGGCGAATTTGTGAAAGTCGCTTCGGTTTGTTAAAATAATATATTTGAAGGAAGATTTGTAACGGCTAATTTAAGGGGTCTGTTGTCAAATTGGTTTCAGAACGAAATTTTCAGATTTCGGGGCAAAAACGATTCCGCGTGGCGGAATATGCGGGAAAAATGAAAAAAGAGAAAACATGGTTTGTTGACGACCGCCGGATTTTCGTAGCCGGAATATGAAGATTGCAATTGGAACTAATTTGGCAACGGACTCTTAACCGCTAATTCAATTTAGCTTTTTTGGATGAATATCGAGGTATCCATAAATAATTTAACCAGAGCGGCGGTAAACGAAAAAATGGTTCGAAAAATCATCCGGATCGTGGTTGATGGCGAAGAAATCCTGATCGGTTCGGCATCGTGCGTCAAATTTTCGGTTGCGTTCATAAGCCCTGTCCGTATCCGGCAGTTGAATAAAATGTACCGCAAGCATGACGCGGTTACCGATGTACTGTCTTTTGCTGAAAACGAAAGTTGCGGCGATGAATGTGAATGCGGATGCGGCGGAGGTGAAGGTAAGGGCAAACCCGCCGCCGGTTCGGTATATCTGGGCGAATTGGCGGTCTGTTTGGCGCAGGTTAGGCTCGATGCCCGCAAATCGAAAGTAGCCGTCGATTATGAATTGGCTTGGGTCATTGTTCACGGCACATTGCATTTATTGGGCTATGAGCATGAAGCTTGTGAAGCCGACGCGCTTCAAATGCGCGCCAAAGAACAATTTTATCTTTCAAAATTAAAATTTAAAAGCACAAAGCCGAAAGCGCAAGGTGTAAAATAGCGTTCTGTTGAATTTTCTTTTGCGCTTTTCGCTTTAAGGTTTTACACTTACGTCATGGCAAAATCCCCAACAATTATCACCGGATTGGATATCGGTACCAGTTCCGTCAAGATCGTGGTTGCCCAAAAAAACTCCCATGGTCTTGGCCTGGAAACGCTTTTCGCGGGCATTAAGCCCTCGCGGGGCGTGCGCAAAGGAGTTATCGTCGACGTGGAGCTGGCCGCCCGCTGCGTGCAGGAAGCGGTCAAGGATGCCGAACTTGCCGTGGGGCGCAACCTGGCGGGAGTATATGTGGCCGTTGGCGGCAGCCATATTTTTTGCACCACTTCGCGCGGCTTGGTATCGGTTTCGCGCGCCGATAATTGTATTTCCGAAGAGGATGTGAGTCGTGTCCTGCAGGCCGCCCGCACGATTTCTTTATCGCCCAACAAAGATATTATCGACGTTTATCCGCGCGAATTCATTGTGGACGGGGAGGGAAAAGTAAAAGACGCTTTAGGCATGAAAGGTGTGCGGCTTGAAGCTGAAGTTTTGATTGTTGCCGGTTTTACTCCTTATCTTAAGGCGACCGACCAGGCGGTATTGCGCAGCGGCTTGGAAATATATAATCGTATGCCTTCGATTGTCGCCGCCGCGTCCGCGGTCCTGTCCGAGCAGCAGCGGGAACTGGGGGTGGCTATATTGGACATCGGCGCCGGCACTTCCAGTTTGGCGGTATTCGAAGAAGGCGATTTATTGCACTTGGCGGTACTTCCTATCGGTTCGGCCAATATTACCAATGATATTGCCATTGGTTTGAAAACCGATGTCGCTTCCGCCGAACGGTTAAAAATTGAAAAAGGAACCTGCGTTTTTAAAGGTGCGGACAAAAAAATAAAATTGGAGTCTGAATCCGATAAGGCCGCCGGCCCGGTATTTTCGCAGAAAATGCTGTCCAAGATAATTTCCGACCGGGAAACCGAAATTTTTGATCTGGCCAATGAGGAACTTAAAAAGATCGGCCGCGATAAAAAACTTCCCGGAGGTATCGTTCTTGTCGGCGGCGGGGTCAAGTTGCCGCAGATTGACGAGCTGGCAAAGAAAATATTCAAGTTGACCGTGAGTATCGGGATTCCTGGCGAATTTTCCAATATTGACGCCGACCCGTCGTTGGCGGTGGCCTGCGGTCTCGTTTCCGGCGCTTGGGAAGAAAGGGAAGGCGAAGGTGCCGAAACTTCTCGCTTGCCGGGTGGCGGTATTTGGGAAAAGGTCAAAAAATTCTTCAAGACTTTCGTCCCGTAGTTTTTCCGCTTTATTTCTCCGTCAGAATACCTCGGGGATTTGCCCCGGGATAGTTTATTCCAAGACAGACTCCGGGACAAGCTCTTGGGTACCCCGCCGGTAATCTTGCCGGGAAATATCCTTGATGCCGCATGAGCGTCATTCGCTTTGCTAAGGTTGCTGGCCGCGGTTTCAGGCCGCGGTCGGTGAAACATTCATAAAATTCCAGCGATTGCGCCATCTGAGTTGTTTGCCGCCATTTCGGTGAAGGATGGGAAAATACGCTCCGAGGGATTTGGAATAAAAGATTTGATATTTGGACAGATAAAGGTATAGAATATAACAAATAAAATCCGGAAACGATAAATAATATTAGCATTTTGGAAATCCATTCCAAACGCTGGAATTTTAAAATGATTAATCCAATAAACATCAAGGTGTTGGGGGTGGGCGGTTCGGGCTGTAACGCCATCGGCCGGATGGAAAAAGACCGGATAAGAGGGGTTGAATTGATTGCGCTTAATTCGGATTACCAGGATTTAAAAAAGGTGCGGGCGGACAAAAAGATCCAGATTGGCCGCAAGTTTACCCAAGGCCTTGGTACGGGAATGAATCCGGAGATCGGCCGCAAAGCCGCCGAGGAGCAGCGGGAGGAAATAGAAAAAGCGATCGAAGGCGCAAGTATGGTGTTTGTTGCCTGCGGCATGGGCGGCGGTACCGGTTCGGGCGCGGCGCCGGTAATTGCTGAAATCGCCAAAAAATCCGGAGCTTTGACCGTGGCTGTTGTAACGCGGCCGTTTTCGTTCGAGGGATCGTGGCGGGCGCGCATCGCGCAGGAAAGCATGGATCAGATAAAGAGTCGGGTGGATTCGTTGATCTCGATTTCCAACGATAAATTGCTGGCCGCGCTTAATCCTAATATTACTTTGGTCAACGCGTTTTGGATTTGCGATGAGATATTGCGCCAGGCGGTGCAAAGTATTTCCGATTTGGTGTTGTCGCCGGGAATCATCAATGTTGATTTTGCCGATGTCCGTTCGATTCTAAAAGATTCCGGCCGGGCGATTTTTGGTATTGGCCGGGCCAAGGGGGAGAAGCGCGCCGAAGAAGCGGCTCGTGCGGCAATCGAATCGCCTTTGTTCGATGTGCCCGCCCGCGGCGCCAAAGGCGTGCTTTTTAATGTTACGGGCGGCGCCGACATCAGCCTTTCCGAGATTGAAGAGGCCGCCAAAATCATTACTTCCGAAATAAATCCGCAAGCAAAAGTGATCTTTGGCGCGGTTCACGACCAAAGCTTGCCTAAGGGAGAGATTAAAATCACGGTCGTGGCAACCGGTTTTTAATTAAAAATTTAAGCCATTTGACGATAATTTTGGGTAGGCATAAAATACATTATGGCAAATATTGTTTCCGGCAATTTTCGATAGTAGTTGCGAATTGAATTGAATCGAATTAAATTGAAAATACCTCCTAAAAAATCTATGGAGGCATAGATTAGTTTTTATTAATCCGGCAGAATACCCCGATGTTTCGCGCCGGGGATGAATGTCCGCCCGCAGCGTGGCGGTAGTGAAGCGGAGGATTAACAAACTTTTCCGCCGGAATACCGCGCCGCTTTGGGCGCGCGATAGTTTGATTCCAAGGCAGATTTCGGGACAAGCTCTTGGTGCCTATGGAAAACGTTAGTAACAATTAGCCGATAATCGCTGAAAGTTTTAAACCTATGGAACACAAAATCACCAAAGTTCAAAAGCGTGATGGCCGGATCGTTGATTTTGATTTTGCGCGCATTACCAACGCGATCTTCAAAGCGATTACCGCTACCGGCCAGGGAGACGAGGCGAAGGCCAAGAAAATTGCCGATGATGTCTTAAAGATTTTTAACCGCCGTTTCAAAAAAGACGACATCCCCAGTGTTGAGCAAATTCAGGATACTATCGAAGAGGTGCTGATCCTTGACGGTTTGGTGGATACCGCTAAGGCCTATATTCTTTACCGCGAACAGCGCCGGCGCATCCGCGAAACTGCCGTGGCCACTGACGAAGCGGTCGATAAAGTTGACCAATATTTGGAAAAATTGGATTGGGAAGTCCAAGAAAACGCCAACATGGCTTTTTCTTTGCAGGGGCTTAATCACTATGGCGTGTCCTATATCGTTAAGCGGTACTGGTTGAACAAAATCTATCCCAAAGAGATCCGCGAGGCCAATGAGTCGGGCGATTTTCATCTTCACAATCTTGATTCGCTGGCGCCTTATTGTTCCGGCTGGGACCTGTATGACCTTTTAAAAAAAGGGTTCGGCGGCGTGGCGGGAAAGCTTGAGTCCAAACCTCCGAAACACTTCCGCAGTGTGCTTGGCCAAGCCGTAAACTTTATTTACACGTTGTCTGGCGAAGTGGCGGGCGCGGTGTCATTTTCTAATTTTGACACTCTGGTGGCGCCGTTCATCCGGTATGATAATTTGAGTTATCCGCAAGTCAAGCAGGCCATGCAGGAATTTCTGTTCAATATGGCGACGCCCACGCGCGTTGGTTTTCAGTGTCCTTTTTCCAATGTGACGCTGGACCTGACGCCATCGCCGTCGTTTGCCAAACAGCCGGTCATCATCGGCGGCGAGCCGCAAAATGAGATATACGGTGATTTCCAAGAAGAGATGAATATGTTCAACAAAGCCTTCTACGAGGTGATGTTGGAGGGCGACAAAAACCAGCGGGTATTCACTTTTCCGATTCCGACCGTGAGTATTACCAAGAATTTTGATTGGAACAATCCCAGCCTGGAACCGATGTGGGAAGCGACCGCCAAATACGGCATCAATTACTTCACCAACTATATTAATTCCGACATGAACCCGGAAGACGTGCGGTCGATGTGCTGCCGTCTGCGGCTTGATATGACCGAGCTTCACAATCGCGGCGGCGGCTTGTTCGGCGCGGGCGCGCTGACTGGCTCCATCGGCGTAGTGACTATTAATATGCCGCGTATCGGCTATCTGTCCAAGACCAAAAAAGAGTTTTTTGAACGTTTAAGCCACTTGATGGATTTGGCCAAGGAAAGTCTTGAACTGAAGCGCAAAGTCATTGAAAATTATATCAATAAGGGCTTGTATCCGTATTCGCGCTACTATCTTTCCAATGTTAAAAAAGCGCGCGGCCAGTATTACGGCAATCATTTTTCCACTATCGGCCTTATCGGGATGAACGAAATGCTTATGAATTTCTTGGGTGAAAATATCGCTTCCAAAAAGGGGAGGATATTTGCCCTCGAAGTTATGGACTTTATGCGCGCGCGCATGGTCGAATATCAGCGCGAAACTGGTAACATCTACAACCTTGAAGCGACGCCGGCTGAATCCACTTCGTACCGTTTATGTCTGAAAGATAAGGCTAAGTATCCCGATATCGTTGCCGCCGGTACCAAGAAAAACCCGTATTACACCAATTCTTCCCAGCTACCGGTCAATTTTACCGATGATATCTTTGAGGCGCTCAAACTGCAGGACGATATTCAATGCCGTTATAACGGCGGTACGGTCCAGCATTTGTTCTTGGGTGAAAGACTGTCCGATATTGCCAGCGTCAAAGCTCTGGTGCGCAAGGTATTCGAAAAATTCCATCTGCCTTATATCACGCTGACCCCGACCTTTTCAATCTGTCCGACCCATGGCTACATTGAGGGCGAACATTTTACCTGTCCCAAGTGTACCATCGAGCAACCCTGCGAGGTCTATACCCGCGTAGTCGGTTATTTGCGCCCGGTGGGTCAGTTTAATCTGGGCAAACAGCAAGAATATAAAGACCGCAAAGAGTACAAAGTCAAAAAAGAATCCTTGGCTTCTTGAAAGCCGGTCATTTGTTTTTAAATTAATAGACCCCGGCTTTTCCGCCGGGGTCTATTTTGTTTTTCATGGAACCTCGACAAATCCTGATTTGATAATTTATTGCCATCCGGTTAAACTGATGGATAATGCTTTTCCTATGATAATTTGCGCTTTGCAAAAAACCACCCTTATTGATTATCCGGGGCACGTGGCGGCCACGATTTTTACCGCTGGCTGCAATTTTCGTTGTCCCTGGTGCTATTCCAAAGAGTTGGTTCTGCCTGAATTGATCGCGTCCCGGCCGGTAATTTCCGAAGAAGAGATATTTGAATTTCTTGAAGGTAAAAAGGGTTTGCTTGAAGGCATAGTTTTGTGCGGCGGCGAACCGACCCTGCATTCGGACCTGCCCCAATTCATCAAAAGGATCAAAGACTTGGGGTTTGAAGTGAAGCTCGACAGCAATGGCTCTCATCCTAAAATGCTCAAGGACCTTATCGATACCAAGCTCGTTGATTATGTAGCCATGGATATTAAACTTCCCAAGGAACGGTATTCGTCATTGTTTGCCGCTCCGATTCCAATCGAGAATATCGAAGAAAGCATAAAGATATTAAAGAATTCCGGCATTGATTTTGAATTCCGCACCACGGTCGCGCCCGGAGTGCATACTATCGATGACTTGGAAGCAATGGCCCGCTGGATAGGGGAGGAGGTGCCCGGTCCAAAACCAAAGTACTTCCTGCAGAATTTCCGTCCCGGTCGCAATATCGACCCGGAATTTGAAGCCCGGCGGCCGTTTCCGCCCGAATTTTTTAAAAAAGCTGAAATCAAGATTAAGCCGTACGTTGCCGAATTTGGCATTCGTTGATAATGCGCCGGGCTGTTTAGGGGAGGAGATCGATGACTGTTGCAAAAATCTTTCTGAATATTTGTCTGGCATTTTTAGCCGGGATCGGATTAGCCTCTTTAATAAAGGTGTCTTCGTCTTTGGTTTTTGGCGCGGCGCTTGCGGCCGCGTTTCTGTTTATTTTTGGTATTCTTGCGCGAAAACACCGTATTTGCGTTGCCGGAATTTTGCTGGTCGGATTTATTTTTGGTTTTTGGCGTTTCGATTCGGTTTGGTCGCGCGCGCTCGATAACGGTCTTGTCGCGCTCAATGGTCGGACGGTCGCGGTTTCGGGAACGATCATTAATGATCCGGTTTCTACTGGAACCAGCCGCCAATTGATTATTCGTCCCGAAAGTTATACCGGCAAAATTCTGGTTTTAAGTCGGCCGTATCCGGAATACCGCTACGGTGATCAGATCGAATTTACCGCGATGCTGGAACAACCGCAGGAATTCAGTGGATTCGATTACAAAAACTATCTGGTTAAGGACGGTATTTATTCCATGGCTCGCTATCCCGAAATTAATTTGGTTTCCTCGGGGAACGGCAACCCGGTTTATGCCAGCCTGCTTTGGGTGAAACATCAATTAATGGCCGGGATCGGACAAGTATTGCCCGCGCCGCATAATTCGTTGCTGGTAGCCATTCTTTTTGGCGATCAAAGCGGCTTGTCGGGTTGTTCGGCTAAGGATCTCGCCGCTGACCCCGATTGCGCCAAATTGAAAGAAAAGCTCAATGTTGCCGGCCTGCGGCATCTGGCCGCGGTTTCCGGTACCCATATCACCATCATGGCCGCGATCATCGCGCCTTTCCTGGTCTGGCTTGGTTTTTGGCGCCAAAAGGCATTGTGGGCGACGATCGCTTTTGTGTGGCTGTTCGTGGCGATGATCGGCTTGCCCGCGTCGGCGGTGCGGGCGGGGATCATGGGAAGCATGATAATTCTGGCGCGAATTATTGGCCGGTCTTCGGATATTTTGCGTCTGGTAACGATCGCCGCCGTATTCATGGTATGGCAGAATCCTTTGATTTTACGTTTCGACATCGGTTTTCAGCTTTCGTTCCTGGCGGTTTTAGGCATGGCTTGTTTTGGCAAACCTATCGAATCTCAATTGGCAAGGTTCATTAAACTCGAATTTTTGCGCGAAGGTCTGGCGATTACTTTGGCGGCGCAAATCTTTACTTTGCCGGTTTTGATCTATAATTTCGGTTACTTTTCGACTTACGCGCCGCTAAGCAATATTTTGGTTGAACCGGTTGTGCCGTTTATCACCATTTACGGCTTTATTTTGGCCGTTGCCGCGGCGGTCAGCTTCGCGCTGGGCTGGTTATTATTCTTCCCGATGTGGCTGGCGCTCTCGTATCTGATTGTTGTCGCGAATTTATTTTCATCTTTGCCCGGCGCCGCGCTGAATTTAAATGTCAGTTTTTTTTGGTTGGCGCTTTCGTATATCGCTTTGGCGGCGGTTTCTTGGCGGCTAAAGCAAAGGGAAAAATTGAATTTTTTAGTTAAAACCGGCAAATTTTAATATAGGTTTGCGGCAATCGCTTACCGGAGTCTTGCCTCAAGATTACGGATTTCAAGGATTTCCAAGAAGGCGCTCTTTCGGCCGATCCGCGGGGCTAACGCCCCGCGGCATCGAAACACTTTCGGGAAATATGCTGTATTTTTTAAGAATGGTAATTTTTTGATATAATCAATAAACATGAAGGTAATTCAATATGGAGGGGCAGGCTTGGGTGGTTAGTGTTAATATGGGTTACGGCCATCAGCGGACCGCTTATCCGCTGAAAAGTTTTGCGTACAATGACCGGGTATTGAATGCCAATGATTACGACGGTATTCCCGTGCGCGACCGCCAGATTTGGGAAGGAAGCCGCCGCTTTTACGAAGCGGTTTCCAAATTCAAGCGCGTGCCCTTGATCGGTGACGCGGCGTTTGCTCTTTACGATAAACTTTTTCAACGGATTTTTGATTTCTATCCCCGCCGCGATTTGTCGCGGCCGACTTTTTTGACTGATCGCAATTATGATCTCATTCATAAGGGGTGGGGCAAGGATATTATTACCAAGATGAGCCGCCACCCGTTGCCGCTGGTAACCACTTTTTTCATTCCGGCTTTTATGGCTGAAGAATTCAATTATCCCAACGAAATTTATTTGATCGTTTGCGATGCCGATGTCAGCCGTCAATGGGTTGCCAGGAATCCGTTGCGCAGTCGTATCAATTATTGCGCGCCCAATTCCCGGGTTTACGAACGCTTAAAACTTTACGGGGTATCCAAGAGCCGTTTGTTTTTGACTGGCTACCCCTTGCCGGAAAGCAATATTTCCACCGGCAAGGGCCGGGATTTTTGGGAAATGAATATCGTCAAGCATGATTTGGCGCGCCGTTTGATAAATTTGGATCCGGCCGGAGCTTATCTTTCCAAATACCGCCAGTTGGTCAAGGAAATCGTGGGTGAACTTCCTAAAACCGCCGGTAGGCCGTTGACGGTCATGTTTTCCGCCGGCGGTGCCGGGGCGCAGAGCGAAATCGGTTTGAATATTGCGCGCCAGTTTGCTTCAAAGATCAAGGATGGCCGGATTAAATTGATTCTTTCCGTGGGTATCAACCGAAAGCTTCGCGATGTATATTCAATCAGCGCCAACAGTTTGGGGCTGGGGGAATCTCCTTGCTTGGAAATTCTTTACGAAAATGATATCCAGGACTATTTTCGCCATTTCAACGAGGTGTTGCGTAAAACCGATATTCTCTGGACCAAACCCAGCGAACTTTCATTCTACACCGCGTTGGGAATTCCCATCGTGATCGCGCCGCCCATCGGTTCCCAGGAAGATTTCAATAAAAGCTGGTTGCTGCGTTCGGGGTTCGCGCTGGAGCAGGAGAGCTTAAAGTGTATCGATCAATGGCTATCCGACTGGCTGAACCGCGGCTATCTTGCCGAAGCGGCCATGGAAGGCTTTATCGAGGGGGAAAAAATGGGAACTTACCATATCAAGCGGCTGGTTTCCAATAAGGGCCGCCTTAATTAATTTTTTTAATTATTCATAAATCGCGATTCAACGTTTTTTTATGATTTATTATATATGGTGTGGTTAACGGTGGCGGTATGCAGTTATATTCTTTTGGCGATAACCTCCCTGATCGATAAGGTTCTGCTTTCCGGTCCGCTTTCCGATGCTAAACTTTACGCGTTTTATGTCGGTATTTTAAGTTCCGCGGCCTTTTTGCTTTTATTTTTTGGAATTTGGGCCAGCCCATCGATGTGGGTTGTGTTGCTCGGTATTTCCGCCGGCGCGGCGCAAATTTACGGAGCCTGTTTTTATTTCTCGGCGTTGCGCCGATTGGAAGCATCCCGCGCGGTACCCATCATCGGCAGTCTGGTGCCGATATTCGGTTTCTTTTTGACCGCCTTGGTTTCCGGGGGCCGGGAGATATTAAGTTCCCAAGAGCTGATTGGGTTTATCCTTTTGATCGCCGGCGGCTGGCTGATTGTCGCGCGCGAGGTTCGCATAAGAAACAGTGGATTGCGTTATGTGCTTCCGGCGGCTTTCCTTTTTGCTCTGGCGGTGGTCCTTTCCAAGCTGGTTTATTTGCGCTTAGCGGGTATAGAAGGAAATTTGTGGGGATTTTTACCGTTATCATTTGCCAACGGATTTTTACTGATGGCATTTGGTTCGGTTCTGGCGGCGCTCACATTTCTTCTTTCCGATGATGTCCGCAAGGCCGTTTTTATCCATCATGGCGTCAAAAAAGAAACCAGACCCGGTCTTTTGTTCTTTACCGGTCAGATTTTGGGGGCGGCGGCTTTTCTTTTGCAAAGTTTTTCCGTGTCGATTGCGCCCCAGGCCGACGTGCCGGTAATCAACGCGATGGCCGGGGTCCAATACGTGTTCCTGTTCCTTTTTTCGGTATTAATCTCCTTTTTCTTTCCCGGTGTCATAAAAGAAAAGAATGACTCGGTTTCCGTTGTCCAAAAGGTAATTGCCATTGTCCTGATCATGGGTGGCTTGGCGATATTTACCCTTAATTAAATTATTTAAATAATGGAAAAATCGGTGAATTTTCTATTTGCGTTATTGGGTGTTTTGGGTTATTCCATTATGTTGTCGATGGTTATTTTTCCGTCGGATGGCAAAAATTCGAAAGAGGTTGTCATTCAACCTTTCAAAAAAGATGAAGCGGTATTAAACGATGCGAGGTTCGTCGCGATCTATCCTTACCGGGCACTGGATTATAACGGTAATGATCTGAAATATTGCATAAGCAATAACGGCAAAAAATATTATACTACCGGACACAATGAAAACAATTACGCCAGCTGGTTCAATTGGAACGGGTGCGCCCATTCCCGGATTTATCGCGTCAATCCCGGGCAAAAGATCCGTTTTAAGATAACTACCGATTCTTGTCCTGGTTGTGTTTGTACCCAGCCCGATTTTTGCATTTATCAGAATTATGGCGGCCGCTGGGACAAGTACGATTGTCTTAATTTGTCCGTTAATCCGGAAGCGGAAAAGAATTATTATTTCACGCCGGATTCTGGTATGATTATGGTTGCTTCCGATACCTGCTTCTATCTGCATCTGTACTACTTCGTCGACTAGAATTTTAAAATCGTGCAAGGTTTCACCAAGGCAAACCTTGCACGACTCGGAATTTCAGCTTCAGCCGGGGGCCAAAAGGATGAGAAGTCTGGAGAATACATCCTTTGGCCGCCGCTTGAGGTTCGTACCTCGGGAGGCGAATTTCCGATAGGAAATATATAATTGATGATTTTGCGCGGTATCTTGTATGGGCGCTAAACGAAATTTTTATGCGAAAGAAATTAATTGCCTGGTCAGTAATATCTATATTGGCGCTGGCGACCGCAATTTTATACTTATTTGTGTCGCCTATGGCTAAAAACATCACTTACGGCGTGGTTTTTTCCCAGAAACACAGTGCCGATATGGGTCTCGACTGGAAGCATAATTATTTGGCGTTGCTTGATGATTTGCAAATAAAAAACATCAAATTGGCGGCTCATTGGGATCTGATCGAGCCTTCTGACGCCGAATATGATTTTTCGGACCTTGATTGGCAGTTAAAACAAGCCCGGGAGCATAACGCTAAGATTATGCTGGCAATCGGTATGAAAACGCCCCGTTGGCCCGAATGTCATATCCCCGAATGGGCCAAAGGTCTTAATAAGGATGTCCAGCAAGCCAAGATATTGGAAATGCTGGAAACCGTAGTGTTGCGTTATCGAAACGACCCCGAAGTTGTCTCTTGGCATGTCGAGAACGAACCTCTCTTCCGTTTTGGCGAATGTCCTTGGGTGGACGAGGCATTTCTGAAAAAAGAAACAGCTCTGGTTCGCTCCCTTGACGCGCAAAAAAGACCGGTGATAATATCTGATAGTGGCGAAGGTTCTTGGTGGTTTCGCGCCGCTCGGATCGCCGACGTTGTCGGCGTAACCATGTACCGCCGGGTTTATTTCGATGAATTTAAGGTTTATGTGACCTATCCTATTCCTCCGGCATTTTACTGGATAAAATCCAAATTGGTAGAGATGGTTTTTCATAAGCCGGTAATCTGCGTGGAACTCCAAACCGAACCTTGGGCCGCCAACCAGCTTTACGATGGCGGCAACAGTGATGCCAAAACCATGACCTTGGACCAGTTCCGCCAAAACATTAAATTCGCCCAAAGCACGGGTTTCGACACAATATACCTTTGGGGCAATGAATGGTGGTATTGGATGAAGGAGGTCCATGGTCAGCCGGAGTTCTGGGAGGAGGCCAAAAAACTTTGGCAATAGCTTGAAGCTTGCGTGATAACGACGAGGGTGCCGGTAAGTGAATTTTTCCGCTCTATCGGCAAGCAGTCGTTGAAAACGCGCTTAAAAACAATGTCAATGTACGATCTTGGTTCTAACGATGCCAATTTTTCTGATTCTCAAAAACAACCGTCTGAGAAGAAAAAGCAATCTTTAACATGGATTTTTGTAATCCTTGGGCTTTTGGTCGGTTTCGGCTTGGGCTTGGTTTCCAGCGGCCGGACGGATTCTTTTGTCAAAAAATTTGACTTGTCATTGCCGTCATCCGCGGCCACATCGGTTCCGGCCGGGAATGATGCGGCGCAACCCGCGGCGGGATATGTGCCGCAGACCACCCAGGAAGACGCGGTGGTTGGCGTTGTGAAAACCTATTCGCCGGCCGTGGTCTCGATTATTATTACCAAAGATGTGCCGATCTACGAACAGTATTATGTCAATCAAACCGACCCGTGGGGACTCTGGAATTTACAAGTGCCGCGGGTGCGCCAAAAAGGGACTCAGCCTCGGGAAATCGGTGCCGGTTCGGGCTTTATCGTTTCCGAGGACGGCATGGTTCTCACCAATAAGCATGTGGTTGAGGACGAGAGCGCCGAATATACCGCCATTACCGTCGACGGCAAAAAATATTCCGTTAAAGTATTGGCCAAAGATCCGGCGCAAGATTTGGCGGTTCTGAAAATCGCGGACGCGGACGGCCAGAAATTTCCCTCCGTCAAACTGGGTGATTCTTCCAATGTCCAAATCGGCCAGACCGTAATCGCCATCGGCAACACTCTGGGAGAGTTCAGTAATACTGTTTCGGTTGGCGTGGTTTCCGGGTTGCAAAGATCGATTATTGCCGGCGGCGGAAGTTCCGGTGAAACGCTGGAAAACCTGATTCAGACCGATGCGGCCATTAATGAAGGCAACTCTGGCGGGCCGCTGTTGAACCTTAAGGGAGAAGTTATCGGCATTAATACTGCCATGGCCAGCAATGCCGAAAATGTCGGTTTTGTGCTTCCGATTAATCTGGCCAAACGGGATTTGGATCAAGTTAAAGCCTCGGGTAAGATCACTTACCCTTATCTGGGGGTCTACTACGTGATTGTTAACGACCAGATTCAGAAAGATAACGATCTGCCGGTAAATTACGGCGCTTGGGTTACGACTACCAATAAAGAAAATCCCAAGAATTCGATTGCTTCGGTTGTTGCCGGTTCGCCTGCGCGCCTTGCCGGTGTTAAAGATCAGGATATTATCCTTGAGATCAATAACGAAAAGGTTGACAGCAACAATACTTTATCCCAAATTATTGCAAAATACGCGCCGGGTGATAAAGTGACCTTAAAGATACAGCGCGGCAACCAGCAGGTCAATTTGGAAGTAACGCTGGCGGACCGTGGCGATTACGAATAAGTAAAGCGTAAAGCATGGGGGAGGAAAGCGCAAAACAAGGATGCGCCTTGCATTGTGGTTTGCGCTTTGCGCTTTTGGCTTTAAGCTTAAACTATATGAATTCTTCAGCCAATTTTACTCATAAATCTCAAGAGGCGATCTTATTCGCCCAAGACTTGGCGCGTGACAAAGGCCAGCAGCAGATCGACGCGCTTCATCTGCTGGTATCGTTGTTGTCGCAGGAAAAAAGCCTGATCCTCAATTTGCTTGAGCGTCTTGGCGTTGATGCCGAAGAGCTGAAGCGTAAAGCCGCCGCCGGTCTGAATCGCTTGCCGGTGATTTCCTCGCCTCAAGCGTTCGGCCAGTTCTATCTCACCCAGGATATGGCCAAAGTTTTGGAAAAGGCCCGCGAAGAGGCCTCCAAAATGGGCGACGAATTTATTTCCGTGGAGCATCTGTTGCTGGCGCTTTTGGATACCGATACCAAGGCTCGCGAAATTCTTGACCGCGTCACTTATATCCGCACGGAAGATGGCGCCGATCAGATGGAAATCAAAGGTCTCAATTATGAAACGGTTTTAAAAGAGCTGGTGAAAATCCGCGGCGGCCAGCGCATTACCGATCCCGAACCTGAATCCAAATACCAGGTTATCGAAAAATACACCCGTAATCTGACCACTTTGGCCCGCCAGGGCAAGATGGATCCCGTTATCGGTCGGGAAAACGAGATTCGGCGTTTGATGCAAGTATTAAGCCGCCGTACCAAGAACAATCCGGTTTTGATTGGCGAGGCCGGGGTTGGCAAGACCGCCATTGTCGAAGGCCTGGTTCAGCGCATCGTTTCGGGTAACGCTCCGGAAAGCCTGCGCGATAAAGAAATCATCTCTCTCGATCTGGGCGCGCTGATCGCCGGTACCAAGTACCGTGGTGAATTCGAAGACCGCGTCAAAGCCTTATTGCGCGAAATGAACCGCGCCGCCGGCCGCTACATTTTCTTTATCGATGAATTGCATACCTTGGTGGGCGCGGGCGCGGCTGACGGCACCATTGATGCCTCCAATCTTTTGAAGCCCGCTTTGGCGCGCGGCGAATTGAAAGCTATCGGCGCCACCACTCTTAAAGAATACCAGAAATATATCGAAAAAGACCCCGCGCTTGAACGCCGGTTCCAGCCCGTTTTTGTAGCCGAGCCGTCTATCGAAGACACTAAAACCATCCTTTTGGGATTGAAGGAAAAATACGAGTTGCATCATGGCGTAAAAATCGACGAAAAAGGTCTGGAAGCCTGCGTCGAATTGGCGGCCCGTTATATTCCCGACCGGTTCCTGCCCGACAAGGCCGTCGATTTAATGGATGAAGCAATGAGTTCCCTGCGTTTGGATATCGAATCCGAACCGGTGGAATTTGAAAAAATGCGCAAAGACATCCAGCGTCTGGAAGTGGAACAAGAGGCGATCAAGAACGACAAAGATGAAGCTGTTGTGATTAGATTGAAAGCCATTGCCCGCGAACTGGCCGATTTGAAAGAAAAAGCCGGCGTGGTCGAGGCCAAATGGCGCTCGGAAAAAGAAACCATCGAAAAGATTAAAAGCGTCAAAAAACAGCTCGAAGAATACCGCTTTGAGATCGAAAGAGAAGAGGCGCACGCCAATCTCCAGCGCGTCGCCGAATTGAAGTACGATAAGATTCCGCAACTGATGAAAGAAATGAAAGCCGCCGAAAAAAAACTCGCTCGCTTCCAAAAAGACCGCCCGATCCTCAAAGAGCGCGTAACCGAAGAAGATGTCGCCAAAGTGGTTTCTCGCTGGACGGGTATTCCGGTAACGCGCCTAATGGAAGAAGAGGCGCGCAAACTCCAAAACCTGGAAGATATTTTGAAACGCCGCGTGGTGGGCCAGGAAGCGGCTATTATGGCCATTTCCAATGCCATCCGCCGGGCGCGGGCGGGGATTGCCGAGGAGAATCGGCCTATGGGTTCGTTTATGTTTCTGGGGCCCACGGGGGTGGGCAAAACCGAGACCGCCAAGGCGCTCGCGGAATTCATGTTTAATGACGAAAACGCTCTGGTGCGTTTGGACATGTCCGAGTACATGGAAAAGCATACTGTCTCGCGCATTCTGGGTTCGCCTCCGGGCTATGTCGGCTACGAAGAAGGCGGCCAGCTGACCGAAAAAATCCGCCGCCGGCCTTATTCGGTGATTCTTTTGGACGAGATCGAAAAAGCCCATCCGGAAGTGTTCAATATCCTTTTACAGGTTCTTGAAGATGGCCGCCTGACCGATGCCAAGGGCAGGGTAGCGTCGTTCAAGAACGCGATTTTGGTTATGACCTCCAATATCGGTTCCGAGATCATTGCCAAAGAGGCGGCTTTGGGATTTTCGGTGCAGTCCGCCGAAGATAACAGTAAAGAAAAACTTCACGAAAAAGTAATGGCCGTGTTGAAAGAATCTTTCCGGCCGGAATTCTTGAATCGCATCGACGAGATCGTTATCTTTAATTATCTGGGCAAGGACGAGATCAAAAAAATCGTCGATCTGGAATTGCGCAAGGTTGATAAACGTCTGCGCGCCAAAAACATTGGCATTACCGTCACGGATGCCGCCAAAGAGGTGCTGGCGTCTCGCGGTTTTGACGTCAATTTGGGCGCCCGGCCTTTGCGGCGCGTGATTCAAAAACTGGTTTTGGATGTTTTGGCTCTCAAAATCGTTTCCGGCGAAGTCAAAGAAGGCGACAATGTGCTGGTTGACGCGCAGGATTCCGGCATTGTCATTAAACCGCTTCTTAAAAACGCAAAACCCCGCAAAACGGTTAAAACCGCGGCATAACTATGGCTATAAAACAATTCTTGAAGTTTTTATTGCTGGCGGTTGTCGTGCTCGTCGGCGGGTTGCTGGGCGGTTTGGCCTCGTTTTATTACTTTGTCGACCTTTCGAGTTTGGGTGATAACATTCAAGGGCCGGTTTTGGTGGCGCAAAAACAGGAAACCATCGTGCGCGAGAACGAAGCCATTGTTGACGCGATTGCTAAAATTTCGGGAATTGCCATGTATGTCGAAGTCGTCGGTGCCAAAGGCGCCAAAACTTCGGGATCGGGCGTTATTATTACTTCCGACGGCTTAGCTGCGGTTCCTTATAGTCTTTATCCGCCCGGTACCCAAGCCGAGATCTCCGTGGGCGGCCAAAAGGCAGCTTATTCGGTTCTAAAACGCGATAAAGCGGCAAACATCGTCATTATTAAACTTGACGATTCCAACCGGCCTACCGCCGGGTTTGCCGCGGCCGAAGATATCAAACTCGGCCAGCGCGTGTTCATGGTGGGAATGTTTTCCCAAGCTTCTAATTTTGCCAATGAGGGGATCGTGAGGAGTATCGGCGCGGATTCGATCGGTACCACGATCATGGAAATGCCCACTGCCGCGGGCAGTCCGGTATTTGACATCAAGGGCAATATCATTGGTATTGCCGCTGTCGATAAAGACGGCTTTGTCGGTATCATTCCGGTCGCCAAGATCAAAGAGATCGCCGGCTTGTAATTGTAATTGATATTTTGAAGCACTAACTAAAATATAATCACTTTTAATTGCAAAACGCCTCGCGCCGCCTTGAGCGCGCGATAGTTTATTTACCCGCCGGAATACCTCGAGGCTCTGCCTCGGGGATGAATGGCGGGGAATCAAACTACCGCGCCGCCTTGAGCGCGCGATAGTTTATTTACCCGCCGGAATACCTGGCGGGGAATCAAACTACCGCGCCGCCTTGAGCGCGCGATAGTTTAT
>CAZUST010000015.1:0-29651 GCA_964623335.1 uncultured Candidatus Saccharibacteria bacterium | reverse complement strand
GTCGCGTAAATATTTACGCAGTAGGTCTATTATAAAAAATTGAAAAAAACACCCTAATAGCGTAAAATCAAAAAATATGGAAAACCAAAACTATACATTGCCCAAAGGCCAAACACCGGTCTTTGTGGGGCGGTTCCAGCCGTTGCATAACGGCCATTTGGAAGTAATTAAATGGATTTCTCGCCAAGCCAAGGAGTTTTTTATTGTCATTGGCAGCATGCAGGAAAGCGGTACCGCGGCCAATCCTTTGGATTTCAAGGAGCGTAAAGAAATCATCGAAAAGACACTGGCCGCGTCCGGTGTTAAAAATTTCAAAATTTTCGGCTTGCCGGATTTTTTGAATGATGTCGCTTGGGGCAAGAAGCTGGCCGAAATTTTAAATAATCCGCCCGATAAGCTGGTATTGGTTACTCGCAACGATTGGTCCGCCGCGTGCGCCCGAAAAACGGCAATCAAAGTTGCGGGCCACTCGATATTCGGCCAGGGGCTTACCGCGACCCAGGTACGCCAGTCCATTGCCGCCGCGATGCCTTGGAAGGAAATGGTGCCGCCGGTTGTTTCTGAATTCCTGCAAAACAACGGTGGCGATAAAAGGATTGCCCAAGCCCAGATATTGCCCGAAGACCGGATCGCTGATTTCATTAAACAACAAATGGATGTCGCCGGGTTGAGTCGCGCGGTTCTCGGAGTTTCGGGCGGTATTGATTCGGCGGTTGTCGCCGCGATCATGAAAAAAACGCTGGGCAAAAGGGCGGTCTTTGTCTGGATGCCGTTTGTCCGAAATTGCCCGTTCGGGAAAAATGTCGCCAAACTGGAGTCGGCGTTCAAATTCAAGGCGCAGAAGATTTATTTGGACAAAGTTTTGCAAAATTTCGCCAAGACTCTTCCGCGCGGCAACAATCTGGCCTATGGTAATCTGAAACCGCGTTTGCGCATGGCCGCGCTCTATTATTTTGCCAATCTCAAAAAAGCGATGGTGATCGGCACCACCAACCGCACGGAATTTGAAATCGGCTATTTCACCAAATACGGCGACGGCGGCGCCGACATTGAGCCGATCGCGGATTTGTTCAAATCCGAAATTTATGCCATGGCCGAAAGATTAAAAATTCCTTCCGAGATTATTGAGGTGGCGCCCACCGCCGC
The DNA here is from genome assembly GCA_964623335.1 of uncultured Candidatus Saccharibacteria bacterium. Lineage (GTDB taxonomy): Bacteria > Patescibacteriota > Minisyncoccia > Minisyncoccales > UBA5738 > UBA5738. Next base: position 28,505 of record CAZUST010000015.1, on the reverse strand, counting down.
GCTGTGGCCCGGCCAGACCGACGAAAAAGAATTGGGTTTGACTTATTATCAGCTGGATACTGCGCTCAAGCTTTTGAGCCAGGGATTGCCGCCCGACGAAGTAAGCTACTTGGCCAATATCGATCCTAAAAAGATGCAAAAGATCATTGACCGCAAAAAAGCCAACGCGCACAAATTGGCCCTGCCGCCAATGCTTAAAATAAAAAATAACTAACCGATGGATATCATTAACGCGCTTCTTGTCATTCTCGGTTTGGTTGTTTTTGAAATTGTCAACAGTGTCGATAATGCCATTATCAACGCTCATGTTCTTAAATCGATGAGCGAAAAATGGCGCAAGATATTTCTTTTCTGGGGTTTGATCTTCGCGGTTTTTGTGATCCGGGGCATTTTGCCGTTCCTTATTGTTTGGATTTCTGTTCCCGGCATTTCCATCGTCGAAACCTTTAATGCGATGTTTTCCGGTTCTCCGGCGGTGGTCGAAGCGATTAACGCGGGTAAGCCGCTGATCCTGATGGGCGCCGGCGTGTTTCTTTTGCTTTTGTATCTTCATTGGCTTTTTCTGGAAGAAAAATTGCCGTTGTTCACGCCCGATAAGCTGATCAAGCCTCATTTCGGTATTTGGTTCTTTGCTTGCGCGGCGGTTCTCCTTGCCGGGATTCTTTACGTTGCGAAAAGTAATCCGATGTTGATGCTTTCGGCCGCGATCGGCAACGCGATGTTTTTCATTCTCTACGGATTCCGGGAACAAGCCGAAAAAGAGAGTGAGTATCTGATGGCCGGCGGCGGGGGAATGGGCGATTTTTCGAAATTGATTTATTTGGAAATACTTGACGCGTCGTTTTCTTTTGACGGGGTGCTGGGAGCGTTTGCTTTTACTACCGATGTCTTGCTCATACTGATCGGAAACGGCATCGGCGCGTTCGTGGTGCGGGATCTGACGATAAGGGGTATCGACAAAGTTGCCAATTACAAATTCTTGAAGAACGGCGCCATGACTTCGATCGGGATTTTGGGTTCGATTATTATTTTCGAAAGTTTTTCCGAAAGCCTTGATTTGGGCATAAATATTCCCGATGCCATACCGCCGATCATTACCTTTATCATTGTCGGAGTCGCTTTTTGGGAATCGCGCAAATTATTAAAAAAAGAAAACCATGTTGCCGCAACTGTTTGATACCCATGCGCATTTAAACCTTAAGGAATTCGCTGACGATTGGAAAGAGGTGGCCGATAACTCCCTTAAAAAGGGAGTTTTTGCGATCAATGTGGGCGTTAATTACCTTTCCTCGAAACGGGCGGTTGCGATTGCCCGCGAATACGGAAATGGCTTGTGGGCCGCCATCGGACTTCACCCCGAGAATATTCTTATCGGCGATGCGTCCGAAGATTGCGATTATTGTATTCCCGAAAACATTCCCGAAACGGATTTTAACGCGGCTGTCTACCGCGAGCTTGCCCGGTCTTCGGACAAAGTGGTGGCCATCGGGGAAATCGGCTTGGATTATCTGCGCCTTCCTAAAAACGAAAAAAAAGCCGCGGCGATAAAAACCAAGCAGGAACAAATTTTCCGGAAACAATTGGCGCTGGCCCGCGAGCTTGATCTGCCGGTCATTATCCATTCGCGCCTGGCTCACGCCGATCTTATTTCGATCTTGGAAAACGAAGCCGAGATCAACGGTCCCGTCCGGGGAGCGGTGCATTGTTTCACCGGCACTGTCGCCGACGCCGCCCGTTATTACGATCTCGGATTCTATTTCGGATTGAACGGCATTATTTTCAAATACGATATTGATGACACGATCTCCGGCATGTCGGCCGGCCGTATTCTTTTGGAAACCGATTGCCCTTATCTTTCGCCATTCAAAGAAATAAAGCGCAATGAACCGCAATATGTTTTGGCGGTTGCCGAGCGCGTGGCGCGAATTCGCGACGAACCTGTCGAATCAATTATCGCCGCGGCCACAAGAAACGCGCAAGATCTTTTCGGTATTAAGATTGACCAAAGCGGTCTTTAACGCTATTATTGGCTTGTGAATTTGCGATTTTGCCTTTTTTTGAAAATTGAAAATTGTCCCGCTTCGCGGGATCCTGCCCGCGGGCGGGGAAAATTGAAAATTCGCCCGCAGGGCGGATCTTGGAGGGGTCGCATAGCGGCATTGCAAGAGGTTGCTAACCTCTGACGGTCTTAAAGCCGTCCGTGGGTTCGAATCCCGCCCCCTCCGCCTTCGGTCGTTTGTAATGATGGCAATAAATAATATAATAACCTATGTCTATGAAAAAAAAATTTTCAATCGCAGTTGCCATCCTGGTTGTAATTTTGGTTATCGGGTTTTTATTTTTGAAAAAAGGAGATAAAACGTCAACTTTTGATCAAGAGGTTTATAAAGAAACATTGTCTATTTCAAAAAAATATGCCTTGCTTAGATACCAAACTGAGAATATTTTGGAAAAAACCGAAGAATATGCAGACTATGACAAGTGGAATCAGGAAATGACAGTAATTATTGGAGGTTGGAAAAGCCTGGAAAGTGAAGCCTTAGGACTCGAAAAAAAGGCCGATAACCTAGCCAGTGGAAAAACAGCATTTAATTTCGTCAAAGATGTTTATGCATATGATTCGGTTGAAATTCAAAAGGTAATTGAAAATGCCCCTGTGGGGCAACAAATTAGAACTTTAGCTAAACACCTCGGAGTTGACGCCAAAATGGCTCAATTAATTTTAAATCAAACCCAAGATCAGATCACTCGAGAAGCCTATGGAGAAGAAGGAGATGTGTTTGCAACCTGTGAACAAAATTCCATGAGAATTAAAAATGGAGCCAAAGTAACAATTTTTGTCGGAGGGATAGCGCTGACAGGCGGCGCTTCGGCGGTCGCGGGCAGCGGGGTAGTTGCCCAGACAACGCTAGTAGCTGGCGGAGCTGATTTGGTTTTGGAAGTGGCCGATGATGAGGCCAAAATTGCCCTAGGCGATAAAAATAAGGTGTCGGAAATGCTGGGCAAGATCAGAACAGTTACTGAACCAGCCGCCAGCATTTTAACCATCGTCAATCTACCGGGAAATGCAACTAAAGCTATGGATAAAATAAGCGCTCTTTCGTTTGCCGGAGACCAGATTAGATCAGTAGTCCAAGACGAAAAAATCTTGGGAATTAGCATTAAAACTGATGAAAATGGTGAAATAAAAGCTGTTGCCAGTGGTTTAACTGAGACTGAATTAACTGAGTGGAAAAAAGAAAATAATATCGCCACCTCGATTCAACCGATTGAAGAGGTGATGAAGCAAACTGAAGAAGAAATTGCAAAAGAAAAAGAAATTGTCCAAGAAAAACAGAATAAGGTTGAAGAAAAAAAAGAAACATCTGCACCTGAAATTAATTTAGAAAATATTCCCAATCAGATCTACGTGGTGAAAAATGTAAGCGGATCGTCTTTTATGATGGATGTCTGTCTTAATTCAACTTGTTGGGATGATCTGGCGGCTAATCCGGCGGAAGATAGAGACGCGGGCGGCATTTATACGATGGGAAAAGTTTATGGTCCCGGAGAAAGTTTTAAAAGCGGTTTTCGTCCGTCAGATCTAAAAAACAACAGCCAGACAGCGGAGATGTTACCGGATGGTTATAGAATAACGGTTTATTTTGCCATAGCTCCTTTTGAAGGCCCCAAACACAAAACGATTGATTATGGAACTTGGCAAAATCATTCTGTGGAAATACAGGCAAAATATGGCGACGAACCGGTAATCGAATGGGACGGAAGCAGCTTAAAACAAGTTAAGTAAATAAAGCTTGGATAAATAAGCAATATCGCTATTGCCTAATTTGGGCACGATGGTTGGGAGAATAGGATGGGGTTGGGGGACATAGGGGTTCCGGACCCGTATACTCCGCCAATCGGGAGATTCTTTTCCAAGCGCACATTCCGCCTTCGGTCGTCGAAGCCTTGGCGAACGCGATCTTCGATAAGTTGAAATTAATCTATGCGGGGATAGCAATCCGGCCGCGGCGACCCGCGGCGGACACGGTCCGCAAGCGGCTTTTGCCGCGCAAAGCAATATGTGATTTTGTGTTGATAACCAAGCCCCCGCCGGGGGCGTTTTGTTTGCGTTTGCTTTTGGGTTAAAATCAAGATAAGCATCTTATAAAAGGCTAAAAAGAAAGTTGAAAGGGTCGGACCCTTTTAGAGGAAAAGGACTTTAGTCTGCATCTACCGGATTTTTAATGATTTGCCTCTTCCGAATTATATTTTAAAAGTTGATTTGTTGCCGAAAAATAACTGGCTTTGATTCAAAGAAAACCTCTGTCGCACGTGCTCACTCTTAATTCTTCTATCTCGCTAGAATTTTTGTTTTTTGGGTATGATTCGACACTCCATCCTTTATAATTAATCTTACTGTTTGAGTTGTTTAATTTTAAAGGAGAAAATACGCTTTGAATAATAGCTATAGGTAAATTGTTTTTAAATATTTTTCGCGACCAGCATATTGTTATTTGATCTATCCGCTCGTGATCGATGGGTTTATTTCGAAGTAAATTATATAGTTCTTTTATTTTGTTTTCGGAGAATCCTATTGATTCGAAACCTCGATCTATATTTGATTCATTTTGGCCGTAAGCAGAAATATCAATAAAAAGATTGCTACAATTTACTGTTGCTTGAAGATGGTTATAATATTCTTTTGTTTTTAATAATTGACAAGCTGCTTCGTCGTTGGCCTTATCTGTGATTTTAGTTGCCAATTTCTCTAGATTGATGCTTGATAAATCAAAGGGTGTGATTCTCTTGCATTCTACGAGTTCAAAAATATTTTTTCCAATTGGTATTGCATAATCACATTTTGGTCCGCTGGGTTTACTTATTTCTTGTGTATTTTTATTTATATGTATATTGCACCATCCTTGGAATAATCTCGAAAAATGAAAGTCATTCACATGATCGTCAGTTAAATTTCCCAATAATTCTCTTTTTCTCCCGATTAAATTCAAATTGGATATAACTAAATCATTGCTATGATTTCCGGAAGCGCAACAAAAACCGTGACAATCTAGAAGTGTTTCCAAGTAATCTATCATTTCTTCTTTTGAAAGGGTGGATAAGGAAATATTATTTGACGATATAATCTTTTTTATAATTTCAATTCTATGGATTAAAAAAGTGTATTTTTGTTTGTGTTTATCCAAAAAATTAGAGCCCTTATGGCCCAATATTTGTTTATAGATATTTGCCATTTTTTTTGCTAAATTTTTGCAGGATTGGCTTATGGGCAACATGATGAGAGTTTATAATGAGAGGTTGTAGCGAATGTTATTTTATTGCGATAAAATTATCCTTTATGAGGCGGTATTATTGGTAAAGACATGATATAAAAAATAAAAAATGGTGAGAGCTAGATTTAAATTTGCGATAGCCTTTGACCATAACATTTTTCAAGTCCACCTCTTCCAATTAATCAAATACCTCATTTTTCGTTTTCATTAAATATGAAAAAACATTAAAAAGCAAGTTAAGATATTGGCAACATTTTAATCCGCTCTTAGCGATTTTTTGCGAGGGAATTGGTTTCGGATTAAGTTTGAAACAAGTACATGTTATATGACAAAGGAGTAGCAATCGGAATAATTACGAAGAAAGGAATCATCATCTATCAAGCAAAACAGCGCGCTTGAATTCAATGGCGACTTTAAGAAAGAAACGATTTGGGCGACGCAGGTGCGTTGCCAAAAATTACGCTGAATTTTTGCAGGCTGTGGCAGTCGCTAAAAAAATAAATTGGATTTTGGTGTAAAATGGTAAGTAGCAACGTAAGTAGCAAGGTAAGCAGCAAACAAAAAAATTATGCAAAACAAATCAATCCGCAAGCTCACCCGCATCGGCAAAAGAAGCATCGGCCTGACCCTACCGATAGAGGAAGTGAGGAATTTAAAATGGCGCGAAAAACAAAAAGTGGTCGTCACCCGCGTCCGCGGCGGTTTGTTAATTCGCGATTATAAAAACTGATTTTTTGTCGTCTGCCGGATAGGCGACGATTTCCCAAATTGGGAATATCATTGATTATGAGAATAATTTCGGCTAAAACGATAAAATATTTCTGGGAAAATAAGAAATACCGCGATTCGTAACAGGCGCTTAAATCATGGTATCAAGAGGCAGGGCAAGCCCAATGGAAATCTTCCGCCGACATCCAAGCGCCAATACGAAAATGCCAGCATCCTCAAAAACAACCGCGCAGTTTTTAATATCAAAGGAAATCGATATCGTTTGATGTATCGAAGCTCATTTTGTCGAGTGCCGCCAAGCCAGGCAAAAATCAAGATAAAAAAATTTAATATAATATGAAAAATATGCGAAAAAAATGGCCGTTGGGATTTCTGGGATTTTTATTTTTAAAAGGCGTTCCCGGAATATTGGCGCAAGATTGGCTTGATATGCTCTGGCTCATATGGATTGTTTGGTTTATTTATTTTATTCCCGAAAAGAAATAGAAAAGTTTGAAATCGTCCAACCCGAAGAGAGCATTTTGCGGATGGGCGGAAGGAATGTTTGGGGAGAATTCCGCCCGCCCGACAAATTTTGGGCGGCATCGATTCGGATTTTTTCAAACGTACACCGCCTTCGTTTCGTCACAGTCCGTCATAGCGGTTTGGTCCGCCCAATTTCTTTGCAGGAAATTTTGTATGTCCCGCCGCGTGGTTTTTTATTCATCATTCGGTTCAGCTTCTCGCTGGATTTCTTTTTTAATTAGGATAAAATTAAAATATGAAAAACAAAAATATTTTTATTTTAGTAGCGGCGGTTCTTGCTTTGGCGGGATTGGCCGCGTTTTTATGTTGGCAGAACGGCAAGGTCGCGGTTGAACCGGAGCAAACCAGCATTGAGCAATCTTCCGGCACGGTTCAGTCCGGCGGAGATAAAATGTCTATTGTTTCGGTTTCACAGTTCGATAATTTTTATAATATCCAAGCCGAATATCCGCAGTTCAAGGACGCTGATCCGGCGTTCAACCAGAAAATAGCCGATCTGATCAATGGCCAGATGGAAAATTTCAAAAAAGAGGCCAAAGAAAATTTCGATGCGCGCAATGCGACGATGTCGGAAGGGGAGATGGTTTTGCAGGAACCGGAACAACCGTTCGACTTTATCGCCACGTGGACGCCGGACCAACCAGGCGCTAATTACCTGAGCTTCGTCTTTGACATCTATTATTTTTCCGGCGGAGCCCATGGCATCGACCAAATTTTTGCCTTTAACTATGATTTGGCTAGCAAAAAAGAAATAATCATCAGCGATTTTTTAGGGTCGGCGGAAAATTTGGACAAGTTGTCCGAGATGGCGCAAGACCAAGTTTTGGCGCAGTTGCGGTCAAATGGAATGGAGATGAACGATTTGCTGGCGCAGATGGTTCAAGAAGGAACGAAGCCGGTCTTGGAAAATTACCGCAATTTCACTTTTGGATCGGATAAACTGACCTTGTATTTTGAGCAGTATCAGGCCGCTCCCGGATCGGCCGGAATGATCACGGTTGTTTTTTCCAAAGATGATCTGGAGCAAAACGGCATAATTTCGAATTATTTTGGCCGATAACGAAGCGGCCGTGGGAAAGATCCGTCCTGAAAAATTAAACGGATCGGCCGCAATTCGGCTCCAGTGATCGTAAGATTCCGGAAAGCAAGTAAAATGGCGTTCAGGTTTTGCGCGCGAAGCGCGCAATTATTTCGGGTTTTGTTTAAAAAATATTCGAACTTCGTTTAAAAAATACCATTAAAAAGAGGCTGGCGAAAGCTGGTTTCTTTTTAAAAATGCGCCTTATCCTTTCGCGGTAATGTAGGGTATTATATAGTCCAATTTGCGGGTATTTTAAGAAATGGCGCAATTTAGGATATAATAATACCTAATGCTCGAATAACATCCCAATCCAAAATGCTAACTGAAAATAAAAATATTACCGGGCTTACTTCCAAGCAAGCTCAGGATCGTTTGTTGAAAAATGGCTGCAACGAACTGCCGTCGCAAAAAAAGCACGGTTTTTGGGCCATACTTCTCGAAGTGGTTAAAGAACCGATGCTTCTTTTGCTTGTTTGCGCGGGCGTGATTTATTTTTTCCTGGGAGAACCGCGCGACGCATTGATGCTTTCGTCGTTTGTTGTTTTTATCGTTGGCATTACCTTCTACCAGCAGCGCAAAACCGAGCGCGCGCTTGAAGCGTTGCGCGATCTTTCCAGTCCCCGTGCTTTGGTTATCCGCGACGGCGTTCGGAAGCGCGTCGCCGGGCGGGAAGTGGTCGTGGATGATATTATGATCCTTCAGGAAGGAGATCGCATAGCCGCCGACGCCGCGGTTTTGGAATCGGTGAATCTTATGGTTGACGAATCGCTGTTGACCGGTGAATCGCAGGCAGTAACCAAGTCGGTCTGGGACGGCAAACGCTTGATTTCGGAAGAACGTCCCGGAGGCGACAATTTGGCGTTTGTCTATTCGGGGACGCTGGTGACGCGCGGCCACGGCCTGGCCAAGGTGGTGTCTACCGGACTCAATACCGAAATGGGCAAAATTGGCAAGACTTTGCAAGTGATTGGCGATGAAGACACGCTTTTAAAAAAAGAAACCGGCCGTCTTGTTAAACTTTTTGGATCGATCGGCATAGCGCTTTGTTTGGCTACGGTTATTTTGTATTGGATTTTTAGAGGTAATTTGTTGCAGGGGATTTTGTATGGCCTCACCATCAGTATGTCCATGCTGCCCGAGGAATTCCCGGTAGTATTGCTGATCTTTTTGACCATCGGCGCGTGGCGCATCTCCAAACACAAAGTTTTAACTCGCAACACCGCCGCCATTGAGACTCTGGGCGCGGCCAATATTCTCTGTGTCGACAAAACCGGTACGCTGACGCTTAATCAAATGCGTTTGCGTTCGCTTATTGTTGCCGGCGGCGGCACGCTCGACCTTTCGCGGCACGACGATCAAAACCCCCTGCCCGAAGAATACGAAGAACTCCTGGAATATGCTATTCTTGCCAGCCAATCCGATCCCTTTGATCCGCTGGACAAGGAGATCAAGAAAACCGGCGAATTTTTATTGAGATCCACAAGCCACTTGCACGAAAACTGGAATCTCGTTAAAGAGTATCCTTTTTCGGGGAATATTCTGGCGCTTTCCCATGTTTGGGAATTGGGCGACGGCGACCGGTATGTGGTTGCCGCCAAGGGCGCGCCGGAATCCATCACCGATCTTTGCCATTTAAGCGACAATGGAAAGAAAAAATTTACTGCCCAAATGGAGCCGCTTTTCGCCCAAGGGTTGCGGCTTATCGGGGTGGCGGCGGCGGTCGTAGACAAGGATAAGCTTTGCGATTGCGGCCAGCACGATTTCGATTTCGAATTTGTCGGTTTGTTGGGGTTCGAAGACCCGGTGCGGCCTTCGGTTCCCGCCGCGGTCAAGGAATGTTATGCCGCAGGTATTCGTGTTTGCATGATCACCGGCGACTATCCGGGAACCGCCCGCCACATCGCGCGCGAGATTGGCCTTGCCAATCCCGACGAGTATCTTACCGGTTTCGACCTGCAATCTTTGGGGAAGGAAGACCTCCTTAAAAAATTGGAAACCGTTAACGTTTTCGCGCGTGTAGTGCCCGAGCAAAAGATGCTTTTGGTCAACGCTTTTAAAGAAAAAGGTTTGACTATCGCGATGACTGGCGACGGCGTTAATGACGCGCCGGCGTTGAAAGCTGCCAATATCGGTATCGCGATGGGCGAGCGGGGCACCGATGTGGCCCGGGAAACCGCCGACTTGGTTTTGCTGAACGACGATTTTTCATCGATCGTCCGGGCGATCCGCATGGGCCGCGTGGTTTTCGACAATATTAAAAAAGCGGTTTCCTATATTTTCGCCGTGCATATTCCGATCGCGGGCATGTCGTTTTTGCCGGTGGCGTTAAATCTGCCGGTAGTGTTTTTTCCGGCGCACATCGCGTTTATTGAATTGGTGATCGATCCGTCTTGTTCGATTATGTTCGAAAGCGAGCCTGCCGAAAAAAACGTGATGCACCGGCCGCCGCGGAAACTGAAAGAACCTTTGTTTGGGAAAAGGAGTTTGGCCATGAGTCTGATGCAGGGGATGGGCGTAATGTTGGCAACGCTCGTCGTATATTTGCTAGCCATAAATTCCGGATTTGCCGAAGGGCGGATCCGCGCGATTACTTTCTCGACGATTGTTTTTTCCAATCTCTTTTTGATCATTGCCAATTTAAGCTGGGGTAATCCGCTAAAAGTTTTCTTCAATGGCAACCGGGCGTTTTACTTGATATTTTTCGGCACGCTGGCGATGCTGGCGGCGGTATTGCTTTATCCGCCGCTGATGGGAGTGTTTTATTTCGCACCGATGAAATTGGAGGATATCGGCCTTGCCGTTCTGCTGGCCGCGGTGGGTGCGTTCTGCACCGAACCGCTTAAACCGTTTTTCATCAAAAAAAAATAAAATTTTCTAAAAAATGTTTTAACGCGTAAATGGACGAGTGCGATGATGGCCTTGATTTTTACTGTTTTGCGTGTTTAATTATCCATATTCGGCAATCCGCCGGCATTGATTTGGAGGGGTGTCTGAGCGGTTGAAGGAGACGGTCTTGAAAACCGTTGTGGCCAAAAGCCACCGCGAGTTCGAATCTCGCCCCCTCCGCAATTAAATTGGCGTCGTGGCGTAACGGGGGAAAAGCCGCCGTGAGTTCTCGTTTTGATGTTTGAGTTGCATGATTCATGCTTGAATATCCGGTAATTTTTGGGTCGGCCATCCAAGTTTTTCCGTATCGGCCCTGTTTTTTTTGGTATCTGGCCAAAGATTCGTTTATCGCGGTCTTTCTTTCGACAGCAGCGATTTTTTCTCTGCAATCCCGACCTTGGTTAAGATATGCTGGTATTCTGAAACCGAAAACACGGCTCCCTATGCGACCGGATTGTTCAATCCGACAATTCCTTTTTTGCGTTAAAATTTACCTTATCGGAATACGCATATTCCCGTTCTACTGATTTTTAATGGGCGCAATTTTGCTTTTCGCGGTTGTTCGGAAAAATATTTAGGCGGCAAACGTTTAAAATCGTATCAAACTCGCCGCCTACAAATAGATTATCCCGAGGCAAAGCCTCGAGGTATTCCTCCGCGGCGCTAACGATCCGCGAGTTGATGATTTTGAAGCTGTTGTTGGAAGAACGGCTGATGGTGGCGATAGTCCGCAAATAAATTATGAACGGAATGAAAATCAAGAATTGATTCATCGCGCCTTGCGGGAACTTACCGATACCCAGCGAGAAGTTATAACTTTAAAATTTTTAAGCGATTTGCCGAATAAAGAAATTGCCGAAGTGTTGGAATGCCCCGGGGTTATACTCCGGGACAAATCTTTGAAAACCAATGGATGAGGAACACTTATGGAAAATATCAATTTGGTATTAGCCGTCTGCAGTAAAAAATTATTTGCTTGATTTATAACCTGCCGGCGCATGGAAGACAAAAAGATGTTTTTTTGATACGCTATAATTACAAATTATCTAAGGAGGCTTTTACGAATAATATCCGGATAATGCTCGCGGATTTATTCTCTGAATTTCGAATTTTTGGCCGGGCGATATTTAAGGCGCGGCAAAGCCGCTGCGGTAAAAATATCGCGACCGGAGAAATTTGAAATACGAAGCAAAGACGCGGGCATGGTGTGGATATTATTTGTAAAAACCTCCTAAACAAAAATATGGAATCGCAAGATTTACCAATTTGCCAAAGCTGCGGTATGCCCATGGAAAATCCCGAAGACTTTGGCAGCAACGCCGATGGCGCTAAAAGCCGTGAGTATTGTGTTAATTGTTGGCAGGCGGGAAAATTTACTGCCGACGTCAGTTTCGACGAATTCGTGGAAATGCAAGTCCAGATCGCCGTGGAAAATCTCGGCATGGATGAGGTCGAAGCCCGCGAAGTTGCCGAAACTACCTTGCCCGAATTGAAACGCTGGCAAGGGAAATAGATATGTAAAATCACAATAACATGAAAAAAATCCAGCTTACTTGGTTTATCGTTATTTTGATTCTTGCGGCCGTTGCCGTCGTAACTTTCATTTTTTGGGACAATTCTTGGACCGGTTCCGAAAAGGGGATAGTTTTGGATGGAAACCATGAACCGCCGATTGTCGATTCTGTTTCTGACAATGTCGAAATATCCCGGCGCCGCGATATCATCGAATCGTTTTATCCCAAGCTGAAGGATTTCGAGAACCAGGAAAGTTTTACCAGCCAGCGCGTCAAGACGGTGATCGACGGCAATGATTATTATTTTGCTTATATCACCGAGGGGTCCGGTGTGCCGATCGCCGCCGCCACTTGTTTTAAAGTTGATTCCGAGTATAAGCTTTATTACATTGGTGATCTTGCTGATTCAAGTGCCGCCGCCGGCGAAAATTACAATGATGTTGATCCGTTGGAATGTGAAGGAGTAAAAATTCCGTTGTCGTCGACAACCGATTCCGGTAACGAAGCGGGTTTGTAGCGACCTTGGCCAAAGCGGCTGGGGAAAAATGAATTATAACTGTGGGCGTCATCGACGATAAAGAATCGTTCAAAAAAATGTTCGGAAAACTTTGATTGGTTCAAGCGGCGGCCCGATGTTGACATCGCCGAGATAAATGAAGGTTATATAAAAATTGGTAGTCTAAAAATTTTAGATTCTCCGGCGGCTAATACGATAAAAATTATGATCTATCACTAATGGCGCCTCAAGGCGTCGCGGTATTCCTGCGGAAAAATTTGTTAATCTTCCGCTTCGCGATCGCTGCGCTGCGGGGGCATTCATTCCCGATGCTCCGCGTCGGGATATTCTGCCAGATTAATAAACGGAATATGGAGAATATGGAATATATTGACAGATTATACGGGAAAACAGAAATTACCGATCCGATAATATTGGAACTGATCAATTGTCCGACAATGCAAAGATTGAAAAAAATTGACCAGTCCGGATATTTCACGCCTTTTTATCCGGGGACCGAACAGAGCCGGTTTGAGCATTCGGTCGGTGTTTATCTGCTGTTGAAAATTTATGGCGCGCCGATTGAAGAACAAATCGCCGGACTGATCCACGATGCGTCGCACGCGGCATTTTCACATTGCGTGGACTATGTTTTGGATGCGGGGTCGGCATCGGAACAGAGTTATCAAGATAATATTTTTGATGAATATATCCGGCGGTCGGAAATTCCCGCAATATTGGAAAAATACTCAATTGACACGGAGTATATTCTTAACCAAACCAACTTTCCCCTTGAGGAAACCGATTTGCCTGATCTGTGCGCCGACCGGATTGATTATTCTTTGCGCTCCGCTCGTGTTTTCGGCGAGATTGAAAGCGCGGATTATTTTCTGGAAAACATGAAAGTGGAAAACCAAAAATGGATTTTCAAAGATTTTGCCGCCGCCAAAAATTTCGCGGAAATGTTTTTCAAAATGAATTCCAAGTATTATTCCGATTTGTTTTCTGCAGTAATGTTTCGCACGGTGGGTGATTATTTGCGCTACGCGCTGGAAAAGGGATATATCGATAAGGGCGATTTGTATTCCACGGACAGCGAGGTGCTGGCTAAAGTCGCGCAATTTCACGGCAAAGATGAGAAATTGCGCCGATTATTTGATAGAATGAACAACAAGGTTAAGTTTGAGAACAGCCCCGCCGGTTTTGACGTCCGGGTAACCTGCAAATCGCGCGCAGTTGATCCGCGGTTTCGCGTGGATGGCGTTGTCAAAAAAGTTTCGGATGTTGACCGCGAGTGGAAGACGATTCTGGAAACCGAATCCAAGCCCAAGACTTATTTTATTAAATTTGATAAAAATTAAATTTCTAATTTTATGGATGGAACTTTTGCGGCGGCGCTGGCATTGGCGTATGGAGGCACCGGAATTATTGGCGTGGTGGCTTATTGGCCGACCATAAAAGATCTTTGGCGCGGCAGGCCCAGCGCCAATGTTTTAAGTTATTTTATTTGGGTGGCGACGAATTTTATCTCTTGGCTTTACGGAATGCTGATTTTAAAAGATGCTATGTTTATATTCGTTTCCAGCCTTTATTTGTTTGCCAATGGCTTAACTTTGTTTTTGCGATTAAAAATCAAGAAAAATGATTGATCATGGCCAAGAAAAAATATTACGCCTATCAGGTCGGCGAGGAAAAAGGGATCGCCGATAATTGGGATGAATGCCAAAAGATCGTTGCCGGCGCGCCGGGGGCGAAATACAAATCGTTTGAAAGCGAAGACGAGGCGCGGCGATGGCTGGACGCGGGCGCGGATTATGCCGTCCGGCATATCGCCCGCGAGCCGGGAATTTATTTTGACGCGGGTACCGGCGGCGGCAACGGCGTGGAGATTAACGTTACCGACAGCCGGGGGCACGGCTTGCTTCATCGGGTTTTGCCCGAGAATGAATTGAGCGCGCGCGGCCATCACCTGCTTGAAGGCGGCCGGACCAATAATTATGGCGAGCTTTTGGCGTGCAAATACGCGCTGATGATTGCCCTGCAGGATGCCGCGCAAAAAATTTTTGGCGACAGCAAATTGATTATTGATTATTGGTCGAAAGGTTACATCAAAAACGATAATAATGATTCCGAAACAATCGCACTCGTCCGGGAAGTGGGGAAACTGCGCCGGCAGTTTGAAGACCGGGGCGGGCGGATCATTCGCATTTCCGGCGGTGCCAATCCCGCCGATTTGGGATTCCACAAGCCATGATTTTGCCTAATTACGAAAGAAGCGTGGTGAATGTTGCCGCCTCGATGATTGCCGCCTTTGGCGGCAAGCCTTTACACAAGACTTTGGAGGAGCTTGAATTTTTGCGTAGCTGTTCCAAAGCGGTGCTTTTATCGTTGGATGGTTTGGATTGCGAATTTCTGCAAAAATACGGCCAAGGACCGAAATGCGTCGCCAAAATTACCTCGACCTTTCCCGCAACTACCGGCGCCGCGCAAACTGTTCTGGAAACCGGGGAGTGGCGCCCCTGCAACACGCGATTACCGGTTGGAATATTGGAATATGTAATATTGAGAAACTTGGTACGGTTTCGCGGGCACTGCTTTTTGAACCGCGGTGGGGGATGCAAATTCGCCGCGGCCGGCATTGATTTTTAAACAATATTTTCGGAAAGAAAGTTATCGAAAAAATAAATACGGCGTATTCTTTGGTGGTTCCCCGGGTTATCATCGACAGCTGCAAATCTTTCGATAAAAATAATCTTTTTATATATGATGACCTCGCGGGAATGGTTCGTCGGATCAAGAAGGCCGCCGATCTTCCCGGTTGCCGTTATATTTATGTCTATTGGCTGGAATTGGATAAGATTTGCCACAAAAAAGGTTGTCAAATGATTCCGCCAAGATGTCGCCGCCGTGTTTTTGGCAGCCGATACTTGCAAAAAGGCGATACCGTGGCAAACTGATAGGCGAAACCTGAAATAAATAAGAAAATGAATAAAAGTACTGTTTGGGGCGCGGTCGCGGTAATTGTCGCGGCTTTGTTATGGAGTTTGGATGGTGTGTTTATCCGGCCAAAATTGTACGCGCTGGATGCCGGATTGGTGGTTTTTATCGGTGATATTCTGGCTTTCATTCTATTGAGTCCGATCGTATTTTTAAACTGGAACAAGATCAAAGCGCTTCATTTTCGGGATTGGCAAGCGATTCTTTGGGTTTGCTTTTTTGGCGAAACGCTGGGCAGTCTGATGATTACTCAGGCGTTTTTCGCGGCCATGAACGGCCAAGTGACATTCGCGACTGTGGTTATCCTGCAAAAATTGCAGCCGGTGTTCGCGCTTCTGATGGCTCGCTTCGTGCTGGGGGAGCGATTGAGTAAGAAATTTTATTTATGGGCGGCGGCTGCGGTAGTCGGCGCTTATATTCTGGCGTTCGGAAAAACCGGCTTGGAATTTAATAACCTTGATTTCTTCCGTAGCGCGGCTTGGTACGCGCTGGTAGCGGCCTTCGCTTTTGGATCGTCTACGGTTTTCGGCAAGAGGGTGGTCAATCGTCTCGATTTCCAATCGGCTACCGCGTTGCGGTTCGGCATCGGTGCGGCCATGATACTGGTTTATTTGTTGCTGGCGCGCCATGGCGTAATGATCGGCCAGATCACGCCGCTACAATGGCAAATGCTGCTGGTTATCGTCTTTGTTACCGGCGGTGGTGCGTTGTTCATTTATTACTGGGGGTTAAAACGGATAACCGCGTCGGTTTCCACCATCTGCGAACTGGCGTGGCCGCTTTCGGCGGTGGTGCTCGATTATTTTCTGAATGGAAATGTTTTAAATAATATCCAATTGTTCGCCGCGGCCGTCATGATCGCGGCATTTTATGGCGTGGTGATCGAAGGACAGGCCAAAAATTTAAAATTTAGCGCCAAAGTTATTCGGGGCGCCGGCCGCGGTCGTGTTATGGGTTATCCGACTGCCAATCTCGACGCGCTCAATATCGATTTGGGCCACGGGGTTTACAAAGCGCAAGCCGAAATTAAAGGTCAAAATTATCAAGGTTTGCTTTTCTTCGGATTTAAAGAAACCTTCGACCAGAAACTCTCGCTGGAAATACTGCTTAAAGGATTTGATCGGGATATTTACGGCGCCGAGTTGACTGTTTTTGTCGGTGAAAAGATTCGCGATATAAAAAAATTCACCGATTCCAATGATCTAAAAAAACAAATCGCGCGGGATATCGAAGAAAACCTGTAACGGAAATTTCTTTGTTTTACCGGCAAAATTGATATCTCTTTATTAGTCTGGCGAAATGCCCCGAGGCTCCGCTCCGGGGATGAAGGCGGGGAATCAAACTATCGTTATGTACATACTTTGTACAATACTTACGGTTGACATCCAAATGGAAATGGGGTAACTTTATATTGGCCCGGAATGGGTTGCGTTTTTTTGAGATAGGGCCGGAATTAATATTAATATTTCGTTAATACCATGGAAGAAATTGGAGTTGCCGCTCGCGAAATGTTCAATATCGGCGGATTTATTGTCACCAATACTAATCTTTGGGTCTTTATTATCGCTACGGTCCTGGCGGTTTCTTTAACTCTTATTTTTTCGAAAGCCAGCATAATTCCCGGCAAGCTTCAGAATTTCTTCGAGTGGATCATGGAAACTTTTATCGGGTTCATCGACTCGATTACCGGTTCGCGCGAGAAAACCCTTGAAATTTTCCCGTTGGCGATGACGATTTTTTTGCTGGTTTTGTGCTCCAATCTGCTTGAACTGGTTCCCGGACTGGGGTTGATCCCGGTATTGCGTTCTCCCAGTTCCGATCTTAATTTTACTATCGCGCTGGCATTGATTTCGGTTGTTTTTATTAATTATTCGGCCCTCAGGAAACTTGGTCTTTTTTCGTATTTGGGCAAGTTTTTTAATTTTGCCAACCCTTTGATGTTTTTTGTGGGTATTTTGGAGTTTATCGGCGAGTTTACCCGGATTATTTCGCTGGCAATGCGGTTATTTGGCAATCTTTTTGCCGGCGAGATCCTGCTGATCGTGGTTTCCACGGGTATCAGCTGGATGATGGCTTATTTTGTACCGCTGCCATTTTTGGCGCTTGAAGTTTTGGTAGGTTTCATCCAGGCGTTCATTTTCTCGTCATTGGTGACCGTTTTTTACTCCACGGCCACGGAAGTGAGTCATGGATAAAATAGATAAATGAGCAGGGTGGTGGGGGCGCGAATAAAGAGCCGGAAAACATCATAAAAAATTTGCCGGTTCTTGATTCCCGGTCCTGGTAATACCGTAAAAACATGGATTCCCCACAGGAAAACCGTAAGAAGTTTGCGGCCGCGATCGTCGTCGGTACTGAAATGGGACTGATGATCGCGCTATCGTTGGTGGGTTTCCTGCTGGTCGGATTATGGTTGGATCGCCGGCAAGGGACATTGCCGCTGTTCACGATAATTTTTATCATCGCCAGTATGTTTTCGGTGGCGTTGGAACTGCGGTGCGTCATTTTGCCAATACTGGAAAAAAGGTCGCAGAGCAATAAAGATAAAAACGAAAAATAACTAAAAGAAAATGGAATTAGAAGTAATGAAACAATTGGCCGCCGCCATTGCCATCGGTTTGGGAGCTTTGGGTCCCGGTATCGGTATCGGTATCATCGGTGGCAATGCTATGGAGGCCATAGGACGCAACCCCGAAGCCACCAGCAAGATTCAAGTGAATATGATCTTGGCGATCGCGTTCGCGGAGGCTATCGCGATTTATGCCTTGGTCGTCGCCCTGATCATTCGTTTTGTTTGATTTTCAGCTGTTATGCGGCTCGTTACCGCAAACAGCGCATTATAACTTATGGTTTTCGAAGTCGCGGAGTAAAAGCTAATAATTAATCACTAATTCTATGGAAGGTCTGGGGATTGATATCAAAATTTTAGCCGGCCAGATAATCACTTTTCTTGTACTTTTGGCGATTCTTAAGAAATACGCTTACAAACCGTTCTTGTCGATCATGGAGCAACGCCAAAAAAAGATCGCGGACGGCGTGAAAAAATCCGAAGAAGCGGAAATTTCCCTTCAAAAGATCCGCGCCTTGGGAGAAGAAATCAAAGAAAAAGGCGAGAAAAAAGCCAAAGAAGTGGTGGTTGCCGCCGAAACCAAAGCTCAAGAAAAGGCCAGGGCGATCCTGGCGCAAGCCGAGGCGGAAAAAACTAAGGTGATCGAGAATGCCAAGGCCGCGATGGTCAAGGAAGCTGAACTTGCCCGCGAAAAACAGCAAAAAGAATCGCTGGATCTGGCTCTGTTCGTATCGGAAAAATTTCTGAAAGAAAAGATCACCAAGGAGCAAGATCGGAAAATATTGGAAAGAATCGCTGCTGAAATGGAATGAAGAAACTTTTATGATTGCGGCGGGTGCTAGGCGGAGCGCGAGGGGCAAGAGTCGTGTTGATATGCGGTGAGGCGCGCCCGACCGGGACAACTTCGGCCGGATGCCGCAAGCCTCCGCGGGGTTTGACCATGAATTTAATTCCATTTCAAATATTCAAACATAAAAGTTTCATATGAACAGCAAGCAATCAATAAAGATTTGGAGCCGTATCTTGGAGGAGGCTTTTGAAAATGAAGATGACGCCCGGCAGCGGGCGATCGTGGACAAGCTTAAGGATATTTTGGCGCGCCAGAAAAAACAGAATTTATTGCCGGTGATCATAAAAAACGCGGTCCAGTCGGCGGAAAAAAAGACGCGATTGGAGATCATTCTTGCCCACGAACAGCCCGCCGAAACGATTGCCAAGATCACCAAAAAATTCACCCGGGAGCTTGACCATAAAAAAACCGTCAAATTGACGGTTAACCCGGAGCTGATCGGCGGCTTCATCGTCAAAACCAACCAATATCTGGTTGACGCCTCGATCAAAAACCGCCTGGCGCGATTACGTCACAGCTATGAAAATTAAATTCAGTCTTTCTTGAAACAAAACTTATGGACAAAATCGAACAATTTAAACGGCAGTTGGAAGAAACCGAACTTTCGCCGGAATTCGAAGAGGTGGGCGAGGTCGTTGAAGTGGGGGACGGTGTTGTAAAAGCATCGGGTTTGCGCAACGTGGCTAACTTCGAACTTGTTGAATTTGAACGCGCCAAGATTGTCGGATTGGCAATGAACCTTGAGGAGTACGAAACCGGTATCATCGTTTTGGGCGATGATTCTGGGATCAAGGAGGGGGATATCGTGAAGCGCACAATGAAGACTATTTCAGTGCCTGTGGGCCCCGAACTGGTTGGCCGCGTCGTCGATCCTCTGGGCCGTCCCATTGACGGCAAGGGCCCGATTAAGGCCAAGACCGAATATGCCATCGAGCGTCCGGCTCCCGGTGTTATTGACCGCCAGCCGGTAAAAACTCCGTTGCACACGGGCATTTTGGCGATCGATAACCTGGTTCCGATCGGCCGCGGTCAGCGCGAATTGATCTTGGGTGACCGCGGTTTGGGGAAAACCGCCATTGCGGTTGATATGATCATCAACCAGAAGCATGACAAAAAACGCCCCGTTTGCGTCTATGTTGCTTGCGGCCAAAAAAAATCAAAACTGAAGCGCTTGGTTAAGACTTTGGAAGATAATGGCGCCATGGAATATACGATTGTTGTGGCGGCTTTCGCGGACGATCCGGCCGCGTTGCTGTATTTGGCGCCTTACGCCGGTTGCGCGATGGGCGAGTGGTTCCGCGATAATGGCAAGGATGCCGTGGCGGTTTACGACGACCTGACCAAACAGGCTTGGGCATGGCGCGAGGTTTCGCTGGTATTGCGCCGTCCGCCGGGCCGTGAAGCGTATCCGGGCGATATCTTCTATCTGCATTCCCGATTGCTTGAGCGCGCCGCGCGTATGTCCGAAAAATTAGGCGGCGGTTCCCTGACGGCATTACCGATTGTGGAAACCCAGGCCGGCGACATTTCCGGTTACATTCCGACCAATGTGATTTCCATTACCGACGGCCAGATATTTTTGAACCCCTCGTTGTTTAATAACGGTCAGCGGCCCGCGATCGATGTGGGGACTTCGGTTTCCCGCGTCGGCGGTAGCGCCCAGTTGCCCGCGACCAAGAAAGTTGCCGGTACGTTGAAACTTGACCTGGCGCAGTTCCAGGAATTGGAACGGTTTTCTGAATTTACCGAAGAATTGGATCCGCAGACTCGCCAGTTGTTGGAGCGCGGCAAACGCATGCGCGAACTTCTGAAACAATCCGACTTGCAGCCGTTGTCTTTCGAAAAACAAGTCGCGATTATTTATGCCGGGACAAAAGGCTTCCTGGATAACGTTTCTCTGGAGTTGATAGGCCAATTTAAAAAAGAGCTGGTCGAGCATATCCAGGATGACTATCCCGAGATTTTTGAAAGTATCAGCAAAAACGAAAAAATCGAACCCGCTATCGAATCCAAGCTCGACGAAGTAATCAGCCGCGTTATAAAAACCAAGTTGGAGAACAGTAAATAACAGAACATGGAACTAAAGGA
Organism: uncultured Candidatus Saccharibacteria bacterium; assembly: GCA_964623335.1. Lineage (GTDB taxonomy): Bacteria > Patescibacteriota > Minisyncoccia > Minisyncoccales > UBA5738 > UBA5738. The sequence continues at coordinate 7,497 of CAZUST010000015.1, read as the reverse complement.
AATCCGCTTAAAGATCCAGTCGGTGACCAATATTTGGAAACTGACCAGCGCCTTGGAAACCTTGTCGGCGCTGAAGATGAAAAAATCCCAGAAGATTGCTCTGGAATCGCGGCCGTTCGCTCAAAAAGTCGGGCATCTTATCCGCTGTCTGGAACCGGTATTGAAAGATAAGGTTGTCTTGCGCAAGCGGCCGTTGAAAAACGCTCTTGCGGTGGTTATCGCCAGCGATCGGGGGTTTTGCGGATCGTTCAATCAGAACGTTTTAAAATTCGGCGCCGCGCAATTAAAGGCGCTGGAAAATAAATCTTCCGTAACGGTTATGCCAGTCGGCAAAAAAGCGGTGGCCTTTTTCAAGAAGAAGGGCAGAAAATTCGATAAAAGCATGATCGGTATCGGCGATTACGGCACTCTGGAAGAGATCAAGCCGCTATCGGATTTTATTATCAAGCAATATATCGAAAATAAATATCAGCGGGTGTATCTGATATGGACGGATTTCAAGTCGACTTTCGTGCAAAAACCGCAAATGATGCAATTATTGCCGCTGGAATGGGATAATTTGAAAGAGTTCGCGCAAGAATCCGAGGAACGCGTCCGGAAGGAAGAGTTGTTGATTGAGCCGTCAGCGATAATGGTGGTTCAAGAAATCATTCCGCAACTGGTGGAATACTTGATTTATCAGTGTGTTTTGGAAAGCAACGCCTCCGAGCATTCGGCCCGTATGATCGCAATGCGCAACGCTTCCGATAACGCGCATGAAAGAATGGGAGAACTGACGCTTGATTACAATAAAGCGCGCCAGGAGCAGATCACCAAGGAAGTTTGCGAAATATCATCGGCCAAAGAAGTGCTCGGCTAAAATCTAAAAATTAAAGATAATTTTAATCAGTAATCAGGAACCATATGGCAAAAATAACCCAAATCATCGGACCGGTAGTCGATGTGGAATTCCCGGAAGGCGAATTGCCGTCCATGGGAAATAAACTTGAAACCGGTAAAGACAAAGAAAAACTCGCGCTGGAAGTCCAGCAATTTACGGGTGGCGGCACCGTCCGGTGTCTGGCTATGGGCCCGACCGAAGGCTTGAAACGCGGCGAGGATGTTGTCGACACCGGCAAACCGATCACGGTTCCAACCGGCAAGGCCGCCTTGGGCCGGCTTTTCAACGTACTTGGTGAGCCGATTGACGGCTTGGGCAAGGTTGAGAGCTCGAAATATTATTCGGTGTTTAATGAAGCTCCCAGCTACGTCCAACAAAAAGGAGAGGTGGAAATTCTTGAGACCGGCGTTAAATCCATCGATCTTCTGTGTCCCATTCCGAAAGGCGGCAAGATCGGTTTGTTCGGCGGCGCGGGTGTCGGTAAAACCGTTTTGATCCAAGAGCTTATTCGCAATATTGCCAAGGTCCATAAAGGCGTATCGATATTTGCCGGGGTGGGTGAGCGTACCCGTGAAGGCAACGATATTTACTTGGAGATGAGGGATTCCAAGACCCTGGAAAACACGGTATTGTATTTCGGCCAGATGTCGGACCAGCCGGGTGTGCGCTTCCGCGTGCCTTTCTCGGCCGTGGCGTCTGCTGAATATTTCCGCGATGAGGAAAAAAAGGATGTTTTGCTTTTTGTCGACAACGTATTTCGTTTCGTGCTTGCGGGTTGTGAGGTGTCGGCTCTGATGGGCCGTATTCCTTCTCAGACCGGTTATCAGCCCACGTTGTTTACCGAAATGGGCGCGCTTGAAGAACGTATCACCTCCAGTAAGGACGGGTCGATTACTTCAATGCAGGCGGTTTACGTGCCGGCCGACGACTATACCGATCCGGCCGTGGTGGCAATCTTTTCGCACCTGGATTCGTCGCTGGTCTTGAGCCGCCAGATTGCGTCTCTCGGCCTTTTCCCGGCGGTGGACCCCTTGGTTACCACTTCTTCAATATTGAATCCCCATATCGTGGGTGAAAGACACTACCGCGTCGCGTCCAGCGTCGCTCAGGTCCTCCAGCGCTACAAGGAATTACAGGATATCATCGCGATCCTTGGCGTGGAAGAGCTTTCCGACGAAGACAAACTTGTGGTGAATCGCGCGCGCAAGATCCAGAAATTCCTGTCGCAGCCGTTCTTTGTGGCCGAGGTATTTTCCGGAAAACCCGGGAAATACGTCAAGCTGACCGACACTATCGAGGGTTTCGAAAGGATTATTGCGGGTGAGTTCGATGACCGTCCCGAATCCGATTTCTACATGAAAGGCGCGATCGACGAGGTTATTAATGCTTAGTTCTGGTTCCAGCTAATTTAAATTCAATATGAAAGTCGAAGTGATCACCCCCAAAGGAATGGAGCTTGCCTCCGAAGCGTCGCAAATAATTTTGCCGACGAAAGCCGGCGAAATTACGGTACTGCCGCACCATGTGCCGTTGGTTTCGGTTTTGAAAGCCGGCATTATGCGGATCACGGTCGGCGATAAAGTGATTGAAAAAGAAATCGAGGGTGGTATCTTGGAGGTGGGCAAGGATAAAGCCGTGATTTTGCTTAAAAAATTCTAACTTTCAAAAAATATGGATGAACCGGATTTGAAAAGTTATAAAAACAAGCAATTTGAAATAAAAATTACCATCGCTTTGTGATGTTTGAAAATTGGCCGTTATACGGCCAATTTTTTTAACGCGCGGAGCCGCAAAAAAAATGTTCAATTTTTTCCCTAAAGATGGAATTTTCTACCAGCTTTTCGAAAAACAAGCCGGTATGTTGGGCGAATCAGCCGTGCTTCTTAAGCAGGCTTTGGATGTTGATTCCGATATCGACGTGATTTCTTTGCGGTTAAAGGAATTGGAAACCCAGGCCGACAATGTCGGCCACGATGTGATGGATAATCTGCGCAAAAATTTCATCACACCGATGGAGGGGGAAGATATCGACCTTCTGCGCCAATGCCTTGACGATACGATCGATTACATTGAACGGTCGGTCAATCGCCTGGTTATTTACAAGATTGATCGTCCATATACCGAAGAGATCAAGGATTATGTCCATGTTATTTGCGAGGCGGCCGTCGAAATAAAAGAAGGCGTGGCCGAAATCAAAAACGTCAAAAAATACCACGAAAATCTGCATCGCCGCTGCGAAAAGCTCAACAACCTGGAAAACGCCGGTGATGAAATTAATCGCCGGGCTTTATCCAAATTAATGAATGCGCCCGCCATCGATTGCCAAAATCTCATTGAAATCATCAAGCTCAAAGAAATTTACGAAACCTTGGAAAATGCCATTGACTGCTGCGAAAATGTGGGCAATATGTTTGAATCGATAATGATCAAGAATCAATAGGTTTTACGGTAATCAAAATCGGCCATATGGAACCAATTACAATTTTCGTTGTGGTCGCGGTTATCGTGGCGTTGGTTTTCGATTTCACCAACGGCATGCACGATTCGGCCAATTCGATCTCAACGATCGTGGCCACCCGGGTTCTGTCGCCGCGGCTGGCGGTGGTCTGGGCGGCATTCTTCAATTTTGTCGCGTTTGCGATCTTCGGTACTGCGGTTGCCAAAACGATCGGCAGCGGAATGATCGATCTTAAATCGGTGACGGTAACGGTGATTTTTTGCGGTTTGTTGGGCGCCATCGGCTGGAATCTGTTTACCTGGTACAAAGGCCTGCCCACCAGCTCTTCGCACGCGCTGATCGGCGGATATGCCGGTGCGGCAATCGCCAATGCCGGTTTTGGCGTCATTATCCCGGGAGGCTGGGTAAAAACGCTGGAGTTTATTATCTTGGCGCCGGCCATCGGCTTGTTTCTGGGATATTTTTTTAAGATTTTGTCATCTTGGGCGGCTTATAAAAAACGCCCTGCCAGCGTTACCAAGTGGTCGCGCGTATTGCAATTGTTTTCCGCGTCGCTTTACAGTTTGGGGCACGGCGGGAACGACGCGCAAAAAACCATGGGAATCATTACCGGTTTGCTTTATACGGGCGGATTGATTAAGGGAGGTAGCGGCGTCTTCGATATTCCTCTCTGGGTAGTTTTAAGCGCTCACGCCGCGATCGCCTTGGGAACGCTTACTGGCGGCTGGCGCATTGTAAAAACCATGGGTACTAAAATTGCCAAACTCAAACCCATTGATGGTTTTTGCGCCGAGTTTGCCAGCGCGATCAGTATTTTTACCGCGACGCATCTTGGTGTTCCGGTGAGTACGACGCATGTCATTACGGGAGCGATTTCCGGAGTCGGGGCGGCGCAAAGCCTGACCGCGGTTCGCTGGAATGTGGCGCTTAATATTGTCTGGGCCTGGATCTTCACCATTCCGGGCGCGGCTCTTGTCGGCGCGGTGTTTTTTTCTTTGATCCATGCTTATTCCGGATAACGCTTGCGTTCGTGATTAATTATTTGTTAATAAATAAGTAAAGGGTATTTCTCGTCAGCGGAAAGTTATTTAACTCGCGTTAAAAGAAGCAGCCGTGCGATAATCGTGCGATTGCGGTTTTTACGCGAATAAATTAATGGCCGAGCTTGATAATAACTGGGACGTTCTGATCATCGGCGCCGGGCCGGCGGGGTTATTTGCCGCTAATGAGCTTGTGGAGCACGGCTGTCGCCGCGTGGTAATGGTGGATATCGGAAAAAACGCGCTGCAGCGCAAATGCCCGATCAATACTGACAGTGCCAGTACCTGCCTCAATTGCCAGCCCTGCAATATCATGTGCGGCATCGGCGGCGCCGGAATATTTTCCGACGGGATTTTGAATCTGCGGCCGGATGTGGTTGGCGGCAATCTTTCCGATTTTACCCGCAACGACGACGAATCGCAAAAGATCGTCGACAAAATCGATCAGACGTTTTTGAAATTCGGCGCCACTGAAACCGTATACGGCCTCTCCGACGAGAAAGCCGACATGCTTTCGCTTAAAGCCATGGCGGCGGGTATAAAATTTCAGCGTATCAAGCAGCGCCATTTGGGAAGCGAGAACACCCCCGTGATTATTAAAAGATTTTCCGACCATCTGGAAAGTCGGGGAGTGATGATCATTACCGGTGCCAAGGCCAAAGATTTGCTGGTACAGGATGGCGTCTGTAAAGGTGCGCTGTTGGAAGACGGCCGCCGGATTTACGCCAAAGCCGCGATTTTTGCTCCGGGGCGTATCGGGGCCCGTTGGGTAAGTGAAATGGTAAAGAATCACAAGATCGCGGCCAGTCACGCGCCGATTGATATTGGCGTTCGCGTCGAAGTTCCCTCGATCGTGATGCGTTCGGTCATTGACGTGAATCGTGATCCCAAATTCCATATTTGGACCTCGAAGTATGAGGATTTCGTGCGTACTTTTTGCACCAACCATGAAGGTTTCGTGGTTAAGGAAAGCTACGGCGATTTTATCGGTGTTAACGGCCATTCTTTTACCAATAAAAAATCCGAAAATACCAATTTCGCGTTCTTGGTGCGCAGCATTCTTACTTCGCCCCAGGAGAATACCACCCTTTATGGCGAGTCGATCGCCAAGATTGCCACAATCCTGGGCCAAGGTAAGCCGATTGTCCAGCGTCTGGGCGATCTGCGCCGCGGCCGCCGGTCAAATTCATGGCGTTTGCAGAAATCTACGTTTTCGCCCACGCTTAAGGATACTACTCCGGGTAATATTTCGATGGCTCTGCCGCACCGTATCCTGACCGATATTCTTGAGGGATTGGAAAAATTAAATGAAGTTATTCCCGGGGTAGCCACCGATTCCACTTTCCTTTACGCGCCCGAAATAAAATATTATTCGATGAAATTTGCCGTTGACGATGACATGCTGACCAACATTAAAGGTTTGTACGCCGCCGGCGATGGGGCGGGATTGAGCCGCGATATCGTCAAAGCCGCGGCCACGGGGATTCTGGCCGCCCGCGGCATTCTCAAAAGTTTATAAAATTAGCGTTTGTAAATTAAAAAGATAGAAAAATCAAAGTTCTCCTATCTTTATGCTTTTATCTTACGCCAGGAATGTTCCCGAAGCGATGAGGTAGCCGTTCCGCTTTAAGGCAACGATTCCCGAATTTTGCGGAGCAAAATCAATCCAGTACGAATCCGCCGCGGAAAGTATTAGCGGATCATCAAGGGGTTGCAATACTCTGTGTCATCCGGCAAATACGCTATCCGGGTTCCGGCGGGAATTTCCACTGGGATTGTTAAACTGGTGAAAATAATGACCTGGCCGTCCTTTAGGGTCAGATTGACAATCCCGTTCGGGAGCGGTTTTGGCGCCCAATCGGCGATACTGAATTTTCCGTCGCCCTTCCCGTCGCTTGGCGGGTCGATCAGATAAGCAATCGTCGCGGTCGGCGTCGCATCACCAAGAGAATTTTCTTTCCCTGAAAATACAATTGCTTTCCGGTAGTGACGACCATTGGGTTTCTACCGATATTCAAAGCTCCGGTTATGGCCGCAACATAATTAATCGCATTGTTGCTATTGTCCAAGGGAGTGTGCGTTATCGGATCGACCATGCGCCCAGCGAGAAATTTTACGAACTTATTACCGACAAAAAATTGTGCTATTGACCTTCTCATAATAGGTTGAGTATCAAAATGGCCGATTTTAGCTTTATTTTTGCCATTTTCAATTTCAACCTAATTGGCGAACATCAATAGAAGTTTGGATGCAACTTAATATTGGAATGGAAGATCAACAGGGTAATCTACTGACAATTATTTCGAACAATTAAAAACTGGTTTTTTAAGTTCGGGATATTCGTATTTATAGTAAAATACTGCGCCAAGCGTGGCATTGTATTAAAGGATTAAATAAAAAAAAAGAAGAGTCTGCGATGCGCTTGATGCGCGGTGCAAACTCTTTATTCCTTGTTTTTACTTAGCTTATCTGATGGACAATGCCTGTCCCTTCCTCATCCAGATAGGATGGGGCTGGTCCGCCTTTCCAAACAAGGGGGTTAGCGTTGTACTCAGCCTGTTGAGCTGCGTCTTGAGCTTCTTCTCCACCGGGCATGACACCTTCGTCGCTATAGGTGTACTTCATGTTCAGCTGTGCCACACTTGGATACCATAATCCGTCGCCGGCAAAGATCGAATCGATAACATTACCGTCGGCGTCGTATGAAACTGCTCCCAAGTAGGGCGAGGGTTCTCCGCTGCTTCCGAAGTTGGGATCTTTACCCCAGCCTTTGAGGGAGACGTCCTTGTCGAATTCCTTCAAGGCAGATACTGGATCGCCGTTGATCATTGATGTTGGTATCATTGATCCAATAAATACCCTATCTTTTGGCCCGGTACTCAACTGTTCTGGAGCTGCTCCAGCCATTCCTACTGCCGCCATGGTGATGATTACCAAAGCAGCTAACTTTCTTTGATTCATCTTACCTACCTCACTTCATATCCCTTTCACCCACAATGGAAAGGATCTTTGTGTTACAGTTGTGGTATATACATAAATGATTTTTTTGTCAAGTACCTTGTGCGTAACCACTCACTGGGGTAGCGAATTTCTCGCAAATAGAAAGGCCATACTTGACA
>CAZUST010000014.1:2118-30887 GCA_964623335.1 uncultured Candidatus Saccharibacteria bacterium | reverse complement strand
GGAGAATCAAACTATCGAAGCGCCTTGGGCGCGCGCGGTAGTTTATTTATCCGCCGGAATACCTCGGAAATCTGTCTCGGTAGTTTATTCCGAAACAGATTTCCGGAACAAGCTTTTGGGTATTCCGCGAGCGCTCTTGTAAGGAAGCATTCTTGATGCCGCGTTAGCGGCATCCGTTTCACTAAGGCAAACCACGATCGGGAAACACCTATGGGATATATTTGATTTTACTTGTTCAAAAGGAATCGTTCCGGTTCCTTTTCGATATCGATGAACTCATCCGCCGCTTCTTTTATTTTTGCCGATGCCGACCGGCCGAACGCGATCACTTCTACCCGTTTACCTTGATTTTCCAAATATTCAATCAGCTGCAGGAAATCCCCGTCGCCCGAAGCCAGCACGATCGTATCCACTGATGGCGATATGCGGATTGCGTCCACCGTTATCCCTACATCCCAATCCGCTTTTTTCATTCCGTCGTAATACTCCTGTAGATCGCGGACGCGCGTCTCAATTCCCAATTTTACCAAGGCGTCGAAAAACGGTTTTTCCTCTCCCGTCTTGGTGCGTACTACGTACGCGAACGCCCGAATCAGATTGCGCCGCCCTACCCCGGCCTTGATAATCTCGCCGAAATTAACGCGCGCCTGATAAAGGTTGCGCGCCGAGTAGTAAAGATTTTGTACGTCTATTAATACGGCGACTCTTTGAGCGTTCGGTTGAGGTGACATGATTTTTTTGTCTTACATGCGAATGACTTTATAACGTTCGGTAAGTCATTTTTACGGAAGAGTCTGCGGCCAAACCACCCCCGCATTGCGGGGGTGGTTTTTTTATTTTTTCAAACCTAATTGTTTGATTGTCTGCGCGTATTGCGTTACGTCGGTGTCGCGCAAATAATTCAGAAACTTGCGGCGCTTCGAAACCATCTTCAGTAAACCACGCTTCGAATGTATATCCTTGGCGTGTCGCTTTAGGTGTTTTTGCAACCGGTCAATCTCTTCGCTTAACAGCGCAACTTGCACTCTCGGAGATCCGGTGTCTTCCTCGTGCAATTTATACTTTTCTATCAGTTTGGCTTTTTCTTCAACGGTAAGCATTTTTTTGTTGATTATTTTCTGCGGAAAATAAAATTTATTTTTAATTATTTTAAATTTTGATTTTTAAATTTTGAATTTTTTATGTGCCCCCAGCAGGATTCGAACCTGCAACGAACTGCTTAAGAGGCAGCTACTCTACCGTTGAGTCATGGGGGCGCTTTTATTAATCTGACAGAATATCCCGATGCTCCGCGTCGGTAATGAATGCCCGCCTGCAGCGTAGCGATCGCAAAGCGGAGGATTGACAAATTTTCCCGCGAAGCGTTCGGCGAAGCGCCGGAATACCTCGTGACGCCGCTCCCGGTAATTTATTTCCCCGCCGGAATACCGCGGAGCTCGGCTTCGGGGATGAATGGCGGGGAATCAAACTTTTCCGATCGCGGAGCGTTGGCGCCGCGGAGGAATACCTCGAGGCTCTGCCTCGAGGTAGTTTATTGCCCGTTTTTTAACCTTCGCATTTTGGTTCCCAGTCCAAAGGATTCACCGTTCCTGAGCCTCCGTACTGTACCACGCCCATACTGTGAAGAATTGCTCCCACTATCGCGTAGCTTGCGAACACCACTATCAATCCGATCGCGGTTGCTAATAATATTGATTTGCATTTATTCGTAACGTCCGGATCGCCCTGGTTTATCATCATCTTGAATCCCGCGTAAACCACAATCAATGTTGCCGCCAATGGTATGAACACATCCACCACTGTTTCGACCGCCGTATTTATGAGCCGGTAAAAATCACAAATGCCGCATTGTCTCTGGTCGGGTCCGCCGCAATTTATTAAAGCCGCGGAAGTAATCATTGGCATCGCGCTCGCAAGCGCCAATACCCAGGCGATAATGGTTTTTCTCATTTGATTATCGTGTAATTCGAATCCCTCTTTGTGCCTTCTTTGTGCCTCTGGAGGGAATCGAACCCCCGTCCCCGGTTCCGAAGACCGGTACTTTGTCCGTTAAGCTACAGAGGCTAACGGCACGACGGTTTTAGCCATAACACGCTAATTATACCAGACAATTGAAAAAAAGCAAATATTACGATAAGCTGAGTTTAAAAGGCGTTCCATCGCCTGTTTTCAATGTCCCGGCCAAATTATGGTTCAATATCTCCAAAAAATTCCGCCATCGGTTTGTCGGCTGATTGATGGATTTCACGAGTCCGGTTTTGAAGCCTATATCGTCGGCGGTTGCGTGCGCGATCTTCTCTGTGGTAATACGCCCTCGGATTGGGATGTCGCGACCAATGCCAGCCCCGAACAGATAACGGCGGTTTTTCCGGACAGCTATAGCGATAATAAATTCGGTACGGTTACGGTTAGAATGGGACAACTGGAGACTCCCGATTATATGGAAATCGAAGTTACTCCGTATCGAATTGAGTCCAAATATACCGATAAGCGGCACCCAGACAAGGTGGAATGGGCGGACAATATTAACGACGATCTCTCTCGCCGTGATTTTACGATAAATGCCATTGCCCTAGGATATATAAAGGAAGGCAATGATTGTAAAATTGAAGTCATCGACTTGTACGGCGGTCAAAATGATCTTAAATTAAAATTTATTCGGGCGGTCCGCGACCCGGATGAACGTTTCCTGGAAGACGCTTTGCGCATGATGCGCGCGGCGCGCTTCGCGGTTACGCTGGGCAAAGATTGGCGTATCGATCCGGCCACGGAAATTGCCATCAAAAATAATGCCAAATGGCTAAAAGAAGTCTCGCAGGAACGTATTCGCGATGAGTTCATTAAAATGATCATGTCTCCGCGCGCCGCGGAAGGCATTGAATTATTGCGTCGTCTGGATCTTCTTCATTATATATTACCCGAACTGCTCGAGGGTTACGGAGTTAGCCAAAATAAACACCACATTTTCGATTGCTACCAGCATTCGGTAAAAGCACTGGAATTTGCCGCGCAAAAAGGTTTCAGTATGCCGGTCCGTATGGCTTCCCTGCTCCACGATATCGGCAAACCGCGCGCCAAAGCTGGCGAGGGTCCGAACTCCACTTTTTATAATCATGAAATGATCGGTGCCAAAATGACCAAAAAAATTCTGGAAAGGATGCGCTTTTCCAATAAAGATGCTGAAAGGATCATACGTCTCGTTCGCTATCATCTCTTCTATTATAATGTCGGCGAGGTCGGCGAAGCGTCGATCCGCCGCCTGGTGCGCAATGTGGGAGAAGAAAATTTCGAAGATCTTTTGCGGGTCCGCATGGCGGATCGCATCGGCTCGGGTTGCCCCAAGGCTGAACCTTATAAACTGCGCCACCTGCGCTATTTAATGGAAAAGGCCGCGCTGGATCCGATATCTCCCAAGATGATTAAGGTGAACGGCAAGGATATTATGAATATTCTCGCCGTCGATCCGGGGCCGAAAGTCGGGAATGTCCTGGATGTCTTGCTATCCCAGGTTTTGGAAGACCCGGCCAAGAATGACCGCGCTTATCTTGAATCCGAAATCAAGCGTCTGGGCGCCCTTTCTGATGCCGAATTGGCGGCCGCGGCCGCCACGGCCAAAAAACAGGTTGATGCCGTGGAGACCAAGCGCGACCAAATGACCAAAAAGAAATATTGGGTGACATGAAATGTTTATATCAAAAAAAGAACGCGTTAAGATCGTGTTTTTGTCTGTGCGCGGTCATTTACAAAAAGAAAATTTAGGCTAGAATGTACCTGTAATATTCCGGGGAGGAGTATGCCGGCAGTACGCACGATTCGGGTTCGTGCAGACAGGGTTCGATTCCCTGCTCCCCGACAAAAAATAAAACGGACAACATTGTCCGTTTTGTTTACCTGCCGGAATACCTCGGGGCTTTGCCTCGGAGTATCTTATTGTTTGTGCAAGGAATTGCGGGACTTGCGGCCGGACCGCGGAGTCATTCCCTGCTCCCCGATTTCAATCTGACGCCGCCCAGGGCGACGGCGGACAAGAAACAGCCTCATCAAGCTGCTTTTTTTGTTTGTGATAAGGTACGAATACAATTTTTAAAAAAAGAAAATCGTCAGGTGCGATTTGTCGTAATCTTGATTGGCACGAAAAGCGTAACTTAAATTTTTATCCGCGCGTAATAACAATTTATCCGGCGGTAATCCCTGGACAAGTCCTTGGGAACCGATGGATAAGGACATCTATAAAAAATATAAATTCGATTGGGTGGCGCGTATTTTTAAAATGTATCGCAATAAACTACCTCGAGGCAGAGCCCCGGGGTAGTTCTCCGCGACGTCAATGCTCTGCGATCGGAAAAGTTTGATTCCCCGCCATTCATCCCCGGGCAAAGCCTCGAGATATTCCGGCGGGTAAACAAACGATTACTGCGGCTTAATGCTTGGCGGAATTTCCGGCATCGGGTTTGGTGGATTTTTAAGATTGTATTTTTCTTGGCGGATTGATTTATGTGGTTTCCGATCTGGGGCGCGCGATAAACCGAAATGCCAATTGTTGCGAATGCCGTCAATGAAACCGTCCGGCCAATTCCAAGGATAAAATTCTTACCGATTGACATGGTTAAGCCAGGGTTGTCGTTTATTGCGCTAGTCTTTGACTGGTGCAACAAATCGATAAACCGAAAAGAAATAAACTACTCCGGGATGACTGTAGGGCGGTTCGTGCTCGAACCGATAAGTTCCGGGGTATTCTGACGGATAAATAAATTGAATATATTGGGGCAAAAAGGTAGGCGCCGCAAATTTAAGTAAGTTACTCGGCGGTGCAAACTGCAATTTGCTCAAAATCGAATTGACGAACAATATCGACAAGATTCCAATAACTGGCAGCGGCAAAACATTTCAAAATATTTCCTGCGCGTAGTCGCGGCTGACCGCCAGCGTTGGCCGCCAATTTTGATTTTCAATCATGACAATATGGCTCATAAACATCGGCCAGACTTCAAATAGAAGACCGGGAATGATAAAAAATACCGCGAAAAAAATAAACAAATCAGTCGGCGTGAATCTAACTGCGTAAGGCCCGGCCAATTTTAAACGGAATACTGCGGCTCCTGGAAAACATAAAATTTATTCGCGCCGCGCCGGACAACGGTCGCAGTCGCTTCTGTCCAAAAAACATCAATAATGCGGCTAGGCGCGCTAAGCCAGTGCGGTAATGCCGGCAGAACTGTCGCTGGGTGCGGTCGAGACGAATCTGCTGACTATTGCAATCGACAAGCTCGCGAACACTCCCGCAATGAAAGTCACGACATCGCAAAAAAATGCAACAATACCAAAGGCTTTCAAAGCTTCTTATCGAAAATATATTTTCAATTTACCTAAGGAATTATCATTCCGTCGGTACCCGATGGTTTATCCCGTAATTTGCCTCGGAATAAAAATCAATTGGCTCTGTTGTAAAAGCAATGGATGAGAGCGATCGTGCGGCAACCTTCGCCGCGTTTGATGTATTATTTAGTTTGTCTGTTTTTTTGTTGCGTCTTTTGTATGATTATCTGGCCAAGAAGGCAACATTGGAAGTCGGGTTCGCAATGGCATGCTCCGGGTGTGTCAATGATGGAAGACACATCTTCAAGGTTGCAAAAAACATTTTATCGACTAAACTAAAATATAAGCGTCAATTTTTTAAATCAAAAAACATGGAACAAAACACACCCTCGCATGATTATGTTCTGTCCCTTTACGAAGTTTGCGAGATATTGAGTAAAAGCTCGCGCACGGTTAGCCGATATGTCCATCGCAACATCTTGCATCCGGTCGGCGTTAAGAGCCGGCAAGGTACGCTGGAATATCGCTTTAGTCGTGCCGAGGTGGATGAGCTGAAGCGTCGGGAATTGGCGCGTCTGAATTTTCCGCGTCTTGGCGACATAATGCCCGGTACCGCAACCTTTGCATCAATGGACTACCAAGCCTCGCCAACATTACCGCGGACCCGTTTTACGATTCCTGGCATCGCTTATCCCGCCGCCCCCGCGGCCGGTACGCAATCTCAAGCATCCGAATCGGCATCGCCGTCTCAACCTCAACCTCAACCTCAACCTCAACCTCAACCTCAACCTCAAACGCAAACGCAATCTCCGTCGGGATTGGAATTGGGTGAGGAAATGATTATTCCCGGAGCCAGTAATAACTTTTTTGGTGCCGCCACTGATGCCGCGGCAGTTCGGAATGACATGCCCGACAACCCGGCGGCTCCCATAAGCGACACTGAACCGATCATTAAACTTCTTAAGGAAACGACGGAAATGCTCCGCGATCAGTTGCGAGTGAAGGACGGCCAAATAAAAAATCTGGATGAGAAAATCGGGCAATTAATCGAAAGGAATCGGGAGACGAATATTTTATTGAAAGGGCTACAGGATAAAATGGTTCTTCTTGAGAAGCCCAAAGCGGATATTAAAGAAGACAGCGCCCAGCAAGCTGCCAAAGAAGAAATTGTCCCTTCTGCGGCCCCTTTGCCCGGCATCAAACAAAATCCGGCTCCGGCAGTAAAAGTAAAAGTAGCTTATTCGGATTCGGTGCCGTTGGTTGAGTCCGAAGATGACGCTAGCAATGACAGTAACAATAACGGTGGCGATTGGCAGGAAGCTCCGGGAGGGAACGAACGTCGGTCTGGCCACGGATTTTTCGACAAGATGTTCCGCTAACTGATAAATTATCCCGAGGCAGAGCCTCGAGGTAATCCTCCGCGGCGCTAACGCTCCGCGATCGGAAAATTTTATTTTCCGCCATTCATCCCCGGGCAAAGCCCCGAGGTATTCTGGCGGGTAAGTAAATAAAATAAAAATAAATTAGGCTCGCTGCGGAAATATTCACGCGGTGAATCTATATAAACTAAAAAGGGGAGCGCCCCTTTTTTGTTAAATTAACGAATTAATTTAGGCGGGTTGTTATGTGTTTTTCTTTGGTCTATTATAATAACAAAACTCGCTGTTCTAATGTGGTGGAATAACGAATAATGTTATTCCATTGTCTGATAATATGGTTGAACAAAACTTTATTTTATCGCCGTTGCCGCCCAAGATCAATTACGAACCATTGATTCGCGTCATCGGCGAAGCGCATGGCGCGGTCGGCGAGCTTAACGGATTGTTGCGGAAAAATATTTTAAATCCCGAGCTTTTGATGAATCCGCTGCTGACAAAAGAGGCGGTGTTAAGTTCTCGAATCGAAGGCACGCAAGCCACATTGGAAGATGTGTTCCAATATGAATCCGGTGCTGCGGGCAACGCCGCGGAAAATAAAGAACAGGACATTGCCGAAATAATCAACTACCGCCGCGCAACGAATTTTTCCGTGGATGAATTGAAGGGTAAACCGATTACCGGGGACTTTGTTAAGAAATTGCATTATTTGTTGCTCGATTCGTCGCGCGGCGCCCAAAAAGATCGGGGCAAATTTCGTACGGGTCGGGTTTATATCGGCATGCCCGGAGCATCGATCGAAGAGGCGAGTTATATTCCGCCCGCGCCGGAGAATGTACCGGAATTAATCGCGGATTGGGAGAGGTACGTCAATTCTAATATCGAAAAAGATTCGCTGGTTCAGATCGGGGTGGCGCATTATCAAATGGAAGCGATCCATCCTTTTCGCGACGGCAACGGGCGCGTTGGCCGGCTTTTGATTCCGTTGTTCTTGTACCAGCGCGAAATGCTGTCTTGGCCGTTGCTTTACATTAGCGAATATTTTGAAAAGAATCGCGCCGATTATTATCACTATCTGCGCGGTGTCACTCAAAGGGGGGACTGGATCGGTTGGTTGAAATTTTTCCTGTTGGCGCTGATCACTCAATCGCTCAAAACCCAGACATCGATCGCCAGAATTATGGACCTTAACGAGCGGCTAAAAAAAGAAGTGATTTCAGCCAACTCTGTTTACGCGCCCAATCTTTTGGATTTGCTCTTTTCTTCGCCGATCATTACCTATGCCAAAATTAAAGATCGGCTCAACACCAAAAATCCCCAAACAATATATAATCTTCTGGAAAAATTTATTCAGATCGGAATTCTGGAGGAAGAGCCGGGGCGCAAGCGCAATCGAGTTTTCGTATTTCGGGAACTTATGAACATTCTTAAATAGTCGAGAGGCAAACTCCGGGACAAGCCCTTGGAAACCGACGGAATGAGGATTCCTTAGATATTCCGTAAATACTATTACAAGGAAGCTGTTGTATTGGCGTTATTCGCTTCGCTAAAGCCGTTGGCCGCGGTTTCGGAGTCAGTGTCGCGTCGCGGGATTCCTGCCATGTGTTTTGTAAAATTCAACGAATATTCAAAAAGGGCGAAACCGCCCGTACACTTTCAAACAATATGGCGCTGGTTTTTTGCGCAAATAAAAATTATTCAATCGCCGAAATTTTTTTAAACAGGCAATCGACCTTGCTTCGGCGGGCGTGATTTACAACGGTTCTCGTGTCGGACTGACAGTAATTAAAAAGAAAATTTAAATTTTCCCATTTTAGCTGTGGAATAATAAAGCGTTGCGCGTTGTTTTTTTGTGCTATCATTATATATAACAAATAAATAATCTGCGTAAGGCGCATAAATTAGACTTGCCGCTTAAATATTTTCTATTGCAATCCGCGATTTACGGCGTCACCGAATTCATTGCTCGCCGGCAAACTTTGGTTTCAAGCACGTCTCTTCGTTCTTCGTTCAGCTTGCTTGCAAATTTCGGATTTCATTACGGAAATATTCACGCAGTAAGTCTAATAAAAAAATGAGCATTTTAAAAAGTTTTCTTTTTACCATCGCGACGGGATTAGTCTGGGCAGCTTTGACGCTTGTGGCGCAAGCGATCGTAACGCCGCAAGTATTTTTTACCGATGATCCGGCTATCTCGTCCAATAATTTTTCGGCGGGCGACAAAATTACCGGGTCGGTTGAATTGTGGAACTACGAAAATTACGCGATGAATGATTTGATTTTTAATTACCAACTGCTTGCGGGAGAAAACAACGGCGTGCCTACGCAGCTGGTTGATAATAGCCAGAAAGGGGAAACGTTCTCCTTGCCTGCGGGAGCGAAAGTCACCAAAGAGTTCGAATACGCCTTACCGGCGAATCTCGAGTCGGGTAATTATGCTTTCCGGATCCAGCTTACGAATGCCCGCGGGGAAAAAATGTCTTGGTCGGAAAAAATTATCAATGTGGACGGCAACGGAAAATTCATCACCATCGACAACGGATCAATCGTCAAAAACGGCGAACACCTGTCGAATGGCGCCGGCGTTTATTACATTCCCGGAGAAGAAGTGGCGATCCAATTCGACGCCAGCAATGATTCGAAATTTACTATTACGGCCGTGCCGAGTCTTGTAACGTACAATCGTAATGTGGGCTCGGATGTTGTTGATAAAAAGAGAGAAAGCGGCGTGGTGCTGAATCCGGGCGAGAAAAAAACATTGTCTTATGTTCTGTCCAAAACCAACATCCCCGAAACATATCTTACCGAAGTCAAACTTATTGATCCGTCCAACGATGAGCCTGTGTCGAACGAAATACTTTTCCGCTGGATAATTTCCGGCGAGGGGGCGCGGACGCTTTACGTCAGCTCCGATAAAACTTCTTACAAGAAAGGCGATGAAGCTATGATCAATGTGCAATACAACGGGCCGGCCGATCATACGGTGGACGCCGGATCCGGGACGCTCGATGTCAAGCTTTCGAACCCCGGAGGGGAGGTGATCGGCAAATCATCCCAACAAGTTGACTTGAAACCCGCGTCGGTGACGGTGCCGGTGCCGGTTGATCAAGATGCCGACAAATTTAAGATCGGCGTTACGTTAAGCAAGGATAATAAAGGTTTCGACAACTACGAAGTCAAAGTTATGCCCGATGGCCAGCAGTGGGGCGAAGCTGCCGCCACTAGCAGCGTCGAAGAAAAAAAGGAAGATGGCGCGGCGGGAAAGGCGGCGGTCATCGCGGCATTCTTGATTTTTGTTGCAATTGCGTGGTATCTCTATTCTAAAAAACGCCGGACTAGGGTTGTCAGCTGTTTTATCGCCGTATTCGCGGTATCGTTATCGATGGCGGGAAACGCCGCCGCGTTTGTCGAAGTGACCGACGGTTGCGATGCCGACCCGACCCAGATAACGTCATCTTTGCCGTTGCCCGGAACCGCGGTTTATTCTGGCGGGACGCTAAAATTTAGGGACAGCGTGCAAATTGCCACCTGCGGCAACGGATTGTTCTTTAATAAAGTCAATTTCTATATTACCGAAGACAAAAATATTCCTGCGCTTGACGGTTTGGGCCGGAGCGCCGATGTCTGCGCCTCTGATAGCGGATGCACCACTGGCGGTTGCTCTTCGTGCTTTGATGCTTACAGCACGACTTACTCTTGTAGCGCCTTTAAATGGGGTGATGACGTAAAAAGGCTTGATTTTGACGGATATAAATACGCTAAACTGGGTTCTCTAAGTATTGGTGACGTCGGCGGGCATGATTCAAGCGATTGGCCGCATATTGTTGAATTCAATAAGACATTCACCATTCCGTCTACGGTTAATTTTTATGGTCCGGTACGCTTTTATATTGAATATGTCGGTACTCATTGGAATAGCAACTGGAACTGGAATATTTCGTATGAGAAAGGCTATTTGCGGGCTATCCCTAAAGTCGATAGTCTCGAAGCGGCGCAACCCGATTACTGCATAATGAATCCGATGGCGACTTTTAAATGGAAATTCAAAAGCGATGATGCGTCCGCGTCGCAAGCGTCATATCATATTCAAATATCAAAATCAACCAGCTTTTCCAGTCTTGTGTATAATTCGGCGGAAGTGAACTCGGCATCGCAAACATATTCAATTCCGGTGGGGGTTATGGATTACAATAATACCTATTATTGGCGGATCAAAGTAAAAGACAATTATGGAACGGAATCGGAATGGGTAACGGGTCCCGCGATCAAGACCCCCGAAAAACCGGCCCCGCATCCCGCAATCAGTTATACGCCCAAAACTCCGATTGTGTTGCAAAGAATGACTTTCAGCAGCGCCGATTCGTATTGTCATTCCGGCCAGACAAAAATTTCTTGCAGCGATGCTCCTGGAGCTACCTATCATTGGGATTTCGGCAATGGAGATACGTCTAATTTGGCCGAGGATACCGCAGTTTTCCAAGATAAAAATAATTATACCGTCAAATTGACTATTACTGACGGGCCGCTGACCTGTTCGGAAGCAAAAGTTATGATCGTTAATGAAAGTCTGCCCACCTGGCAGGAAGTGGGGCGCTAAGTCAAAGGATCGACCACCCCGCCGCGATTAACGGCGGGGTTTTCTTTCTAAAATTTGCGCCGCGCGCCGGGATGGACTTTTTTTGAATTCTTTGTTAAAATAATTTCGTTTTGTTGGCCCCATCGTCTAACGGCCAGGACATCGCCCCTTCAAGGCGAAAACGCGGGTTCGATTCCCGCTGGGGCCGCTCTCATTTCGCCGAAGCGGAGTCCGGTGTGTCAAAAGCCGCCAAAAAAATTCCGCAAGAACGAATTTCGCCCTGCCTTATAAGTCGCAGGAATGAGCGAAAACGGGACTTCGACGATCAATCAAAAAGCGGCTTTTGGACCGCTTTCGGCTTGTCTGCTGTATAATTATTCTAATGTCTTTCGATTATCTCAATCTTTCTCACGCTGCCGATTTCTCCAATCCCTGGATGAGGGGTTTGTATCGTCTTCTTGAAATATTGCCCGGAACATTTTCCTGGGTGACTTTGTTTTTCGGTTTTGCTTTGTCTTGGTCGATGCCGTTCGTGGCGGCGATTTTTATTATTACCTTCGATCTTTACTGGTTGCTCCGGGTTCTTTATCTGGCGGTGCACCAGATCGCCAGCTATCAAAAGATGAAAAAGAATGTCGCGACCGGCTGGATGGCTAAATTGAAAAAAGAAAACCCCCATGATTGGAAAAATGTTTACCACCTCGTGGTGTTGCCGTTCGCCGGCGAGGGAAGGGCGGTGGTGGCCGCCACTTTGGATTCGCTCATTAAAGTGGATTATCCCAAAGATAAAATAATCGTTCTGATGGCCCTGGAAGATAACCCCAATGCGCGCGCCGTTTTAGCGGATGTCGCGCCGGTTTATCGGTCCAAATTTTTCGCCCTCTGGTCTTCGATACATCCCCAAGGAATTTCCGGCGAGTTGCAGGGCAAGGGAGCTAATGTAAATTGGGCGATTAATCAAGTCAAGGAAAAATATTTATCCGGATTGGGGGTTTCTCCGGAAGACATTGTTGTTTCGCTTTTCGATATTGATACCAAGCCTTATCCGCAGTATTTTTCCTGCCTTTCCTGGTATTATTTGAATTCGCCCGACCGCCTTCATAAAAGTTATCAGCCGATTCCCGTATATAATAACAACATCTGGGAGGCGCCGCTGATCAGTCGCATTATCGCCACTTCTTCCACGTTTTGGGAAATGATGCAACAGGAGCGTCCCGAACAATTGGTGACCTTCTCTAGTCATTCCATGCCCCTTAAGGCCCTTTTGGAAGTGGGATACCCCCGGAATGTCGTCTCCGACGATTCCCGTATTTTTTGGCGGTCTTATTTCTACTATGGCGGCAAATATAAAGTCGTCCCGATGTATTATCCGGTCTCGATGGACGCGGTTTTTGCCCAAACCGCGTTCAAGACCATGATTAACCAATACAAACAGCAGCGCCGCTGGTCCTGGGGCGTGGAAAACCTGCCGTACGTATTCTTCAATCTTTTTATGAGCCCGGCCAGCGCCAAAATAAAATTCAACGAAAAAGTTTTTCACGTTGTGACAATGCTGGAGGGATTCTGGTCCTGGGCGACCGGATCGCTTTTAACTTTCGGTATGGGTTGGTTGCCGCTGTTGTTGGGCGGACAAAATTTCAATACGACTCTGCTTTCTTATAATTTGCCGCTTTTAACTTCGGGTATTATGACCGCGGCGATGGTTGGTATGGTGGTATCGGCGATTATCAGTTTGCTGCTCCTGCCGCCGCGGCCCGCTGATTACGGCAAGTGGCGCCACGCTTCAATGCTTTTGCAATGGTTCTTCTTGCCGGTGACGCTGATTATTTTTGGTTCGTTGCCGGCCTTGGAATCCCAAACTCGGCTTATTGTCAATAAACCTTTGAGGTTCTGGGTCACCGACAAAGTAAGAAAAGAAAAAACCGCGGCTTGACCGCGGTTTTTTTGTCGTCGCGTTATTCCAAATGCACCCGTTCCCGGAAATGTTTAATGCGCGCCGCCAGTTGCGGATGGCGCGACAGGTC
This sequence comes from uncultured Candidatus Saccharibacteria bacterium, assembly GCA_964623335.1. Lineage (GTDB taxonomy): Bacteria > Patescibacteriota > Minisyncoccia > Minisyncoccales > UBA5738 > UBA5738. The sequence goes on along the minus strand of CAZUST010000014.1, from coordinate 17,595 downwards.
CGGGTCGTGCTGCAAAATTCCTTTCGCCGCGTTGCGCGATTTTTCCACCAAAAACACATCGGCAAGCGATGCCATCGCCAAGTCGGGCGCTCCCCATTGCGACGAACCGAACACCTCGCCCGGTCCGCGAATCTCCAAATCCTTTTCCGCTAGTTCGAAACCGCTGTCGAATTTGAGCATCGCGTTCAGCCGCCGGGTAGGGTAATCCGAGAACATTAAACAATACGACTGGTGCTCGCCGCGGCCCACGCGGCCGCGGAACTGATGCAATTGCGCCAGGCCGAATTTATGCGACCCTTCGATGGCCATGATCGTGGCGTTGGGAATGTCGATACCCACTTCGATCACCGAGGTCGAAACCAGTATATCGATCTTGCCGTCTTTCATCTTTGCCATTACGTCGTTTTTTTCTTCAGCTTTCATTTTGCCGTGCATCATGCCGACGCGCAGTTCGGGAAATATTACTTTGGATAATTTTTCGTATTCTTCTTTAACCGCTTTTACCGCGCCGGCGCTGGAGTAGTCGGCTTTCGGGTCGAACAATATGCCGTCGCGTTTCCGCTCTTCCTCGTTTTCGTCGGGATCGATGCGCGGACAGATCACGAATGCCTGCCGTCCCGCATTTACCTCCTTGCGTATCAGATCGTAGGCTTTATCCCGATCGTTGGGCAAAATTATTTTTGTTTGTATTTTTTTTCTTCCCGCCGGCATTTGATCGATCAGCGCCAAGTCCAGATCGCCATAGACCGTAAGGGCCAGGGTGCGGGGGATAGGGGTCGCGGTCATCGACAGCAGATGCGGCACTGTAGTTTTTTTATTGTTTTTTGCCAGCGCGGCCCGCTGGTCGATCCCGAACCGGTGCTGCTCATCCAGCACCACCAAGTCCAGTTTTTTGAACGCCACGCCTTTTTGTATCAGCGCGTTGGTGCCGATCAAGATCGACGCTTCGCCGATTTTCACCTGTTCTAAAACCGCGGCTTTCGACGCGCTGCCGTAGGATGACAGCGCCGAATGTTTGGCGCATAACAAGCCAGTCTCGATTTCGAACGGTGCCAGGAATTTGGTGAACTCCGCGTAATGCTGCTGAGCCAGAATTTCAGTAGGCACCATCACCGCGATTTGTGATCCGGCTTTGGCCGCGGCCAGCGCCGCGATCATCGCTACGATGGTTTTGCCCGAGCCGACATCGCCTTGCAGCAGGCGGTTCATTGGCCGCGGCTTTTCCATATCTTTTAAAATTTGGAAGGCAGTTTTCCGCTGGGCTTCCGTGAGGGTGAATGGCAGTGATTTTACGAATTCTTTGATGATCTCCGCGTCAAACGGGATTGGCCGTGCTTTTTCGGTATTGAGCCGCACTCGTTCGCGCAGCACCGCCAGCTGGATAAAAAATAATTCTTCGAATGCGAACCGTTTGCGCGCGGCCGCCGCGAATTCTTCCGACTCCGGAAAATGTATTTGTTTTATCGCCTCGCGCCAGGGCATGAATTCGTTAATATCCAGAATGTTTTCCGGCAGAGGATCGGGTAATCCCGAATAGCCGGATAACAGCGGTTTTATGATGTAGCGCAGCCAACGGCTCGAAACCCCCGCGGTTTCCGGGTATATCGGTACCAGCCTGCCCGTATGGGTGTGGTCCTCTTCGCTTTCGTAATCGTTGCTGATTTTTTCGTACATCGGGTTGGAAAGATATTTGGCGCCCTTTTTGTCCACCAATTTTCCCGCCAGGCAAACCGCGGTTCCTTTTTTAAATGTGCCGATTAAATAGGGTTGATTGAACCACACGGCTTTGACGGTGCCGGTATCGTCCTTAATGATTGCTTCGATAATGGTCATGTGCCGTTTCCAGACGCGGATCATTTTCACGCTTTCAACAATTCCTTGAATACAAGCGGTTTTGTCGGTTTCCAAATCGGAGATATTGGTGCGTGTCGAAAAATCCTGGTAACGGCTCGGAAAATGATAAAGCAGATCCCGCATCGTCAAAATGCCCAGATTTTTCAATCTGGCTCGGTAAGCCGGACTGACGCGCGTGAATTTTTCAATCGGGGTTTCCAGGTCCATGGCAAGAAAGCTTAAAGTTTAAAGCGCAAAACGCAAAATAGCTGTCGGTGTATCCTTATTTTACACTTTTATTGAGTGCAATACTCGGGGCTTTGCCCCGGGGTGCACCAAGAGGATTCCTTGGGTAATCCGCAAATAATCTTGCAAGGGATGCCCCCTTTGGCCGCAAGATCGGGGTTAATACTCCGATCGCGGACTCAAATGGAAAATATAAATATTTTCGCGGTTTGAACTTCTTGATATGCTACAATAAATAACGCGAAAGTTGAAATTTTAACTAAAAACATACCCGCAAACACGCAAGGTCCCGGTTTTTCGCTTTCGATCTTGATCGGTATTGCTGTCATCGCGATTTTGTTTTTTTATTTCAGTAGTTCAAGCCGCGGAGCGTTAGCGCCGCGGAGGAATACCTCGAGGCTTTGCCTCGAGGTAGTTTATTTCCCCGCCGGAATACCTCGAGGTTTTGCCCTTGAGTTTATTCCGAAGCAGACCCCGGGACAAGCCCTTGGAAACCGACGGAATGATAACTTCTCTTAAATGCTCCGCGAGTACTCTTGCGGAAACATATCGATGTCGCATTAGCGTCATTCGTTTCGTTAAGGTCGCCGCCCGCGGTTTCAGGCCGCGGGCGGCAAAACACATATTGAAAATGTATTTTTGATTACTGTATCCCGTTTGGTTGCCGCGGTTTCTGTTTTTTTGATTGTTGTCCTTCCGTTTTATCCGCTCCTGGTGCAAATTATTGATCATTGGTGGTACAATAAAACCATCAAATTACCTCGGGTGGAGCCCTGAAGTATTCCGGCGAATAAATAAAACATCACACTATGTTTGAATTCATAATGATCGTTTTGTTCCTGTTTGTGTTTGTTTATTCCAAAAACCGGGCCGATCAGTTACGGGATCAAATTGATTCTTTGCGGACAAAGCTTGATAGCGGCGCCCGGTCCGCTGAAAACTCCGCCGTTGAACCGAACAATTCGACAGCGGATACGTTGTCCGAAGCGGTTCCGGTTTCTCGGGTTTTTGAACCGGTGGCGGAAAAGCCATGGATTAAGCCTGAACCGGAATCCGAACCGGCGGTTCTGGCCGAAACCCGGCAACCCGAGGAAACAGGACTGGTTATGGCTGAAGTCAAAAAACAGAGTGACGACGACCTCGAATTCAAGCTCGGCAGCAAAGTATTTACCGCCGTGGGGGTGGTGGCGGTGATCTTTGCGGTCGGTTTTTTCCTGCGTTACGCTTTCGAAAATAATCTGATCAACGCGTACGGTCGCGTGGCTTTGGGAGTGATGGCGGGTTTGGCCTTGATAATCGTGGGTGAAATTACCCGTAAACGTTATTCGAAATACAGCCAGGCGCTTACCGGCGGGGGGCTGGGCGTGCTTTATCTTTCTTTCTACGCGGCTTTCAATTTTTACAATTTACTGGCCCAGCCCGCGGCATTTTTTATGATGATCTTGGTTACGGTCGGCGGGATCTTGCTATCGCTCCGCCAAAATTCGATGACCTTGGCGACCTTCGCGCAGATCGGTGGATTTTTGACGCCTTTGTTGATTGACAATGGGAGCGGCAGTCCGCATATTCTTTTCCTGTATGTGATCTTGCTTGACGTCGCGGTGTTCATGCTGGCTTTTTACAAATTATGGCAACCATTGTCCGTGGTAAGTTTCATTGGCACCGCGATTACTTTCCTGTATTGGCATTCCAATTATTATTCGATGGTGCATTTTACGGCCGCGCAAGGTTATCTGAGTTTGTTTTTCATGTTGTTTTTAGCGATTCCTTTCATTCAGTATTTTATCAAAAAATCTCCCGAAAATTCTTGGGATTTGGCGTTGATTGCCATGAACCCGTTCTTTTATTTTATGATGAGTTATTCCCTCATTAATCCGGTGCATCCGAATCTTATCGGCGGGTTTACTATTGCTTTGGGCGCGCTGTATTGCGCCTTGGCCGCGTCCGTCGGAGGAGAGAATGATCCCTCGTCCAATTTCCGCCACTTTTTGCTTACGCCCGGCTTCATACTTCTGGCGGTTGCCATCCCGATTCAATTCGACGGCAAATGGATTGCCGTGGCTTGGGCCGCCGAATCGCTGGCGTTCATCTCGACGGGATTCAAACTTCGTTTTCCTCTTTACCGGGTTTTGGGAAATTTCCTGTTCGCGATTACAATGTTGAGATTACTTTTCATTGACATCAATCTGCCGGAAAAAGCGATGGCGATAATGAACGGCCGGTTCGTTGCTTATTTGGTGTTTATCGCTTTTGCTTCCGCCGCGGCCTACATTTATCGCAAAAAGAACGCCGAATTGGATAATAATGAAAAGCCGATGTTCTCCGTATTGGCGCTGGCGGCGGCGGTCATGGCCATTATCGGCTCCAATCTTGAGATGCGCGATTTTGTTACTGATTACGGTCAATGGACCGTGGCGCTCTGGTCGTTTGAGGCGTTAGCTTTGATTATTCTCGGTTTTAAGATAAAATTCCAAGGATATCGTATCTTGGGAAGCCTTCTCTTTGGTGCCGCGTTATTCCGGATTTTATTTGCTGAAAGTTATCTGCCTGCCGGAGCCCAGCCCATATTCAATCTCCGGCTGCTGGCGTGGACGGCGTTCTTTGCCGCCTCGATCGCCGCGGCCTATATTTACCGCCGCCGCAAACTTATGCTGGGAGATCAGGAACGGCAGATGTTTTCCGTACTGGCATTTTCCTCGGCATTTTCCGGCTTGGCGGGTTTAAGTTTTGAGATTCATGATTTCTTCGGCAGCTACTGGTATCCGATCCTATGGACCGCGGGTGGTTTGGCTGCCGGCATGCTCTCGTTCCGGCTGAAGAATGTAACATTGCGAACCGTTGCTTATTTAACCTTTGCCGCGTCGTTTTTCCGGTTGATATTTTTCGAAAGCGAATTACATCTCCTTCGATCCGCGCGGTATCTTCCCATATTCAATACAAGGGTATTTTCGTTCCTTTTATCCGCCATCGTGATCCGGTATTTTCTGGCATTGCTGCGCCGCCACCGGGATAAAATCGGGGTAGGGGAATTTAAACTGTTCCAGCCGGTGCTGTTTGTTGTTTTCCATTTTCTCTTGCTCTGGCTGGCAAGCGCCGAGATCATCGATTACTGCAACCGCCAAGCGCTTCTTGCCGGCCGGTACGGCGTTGTTGATTTCGACAGTTTAAAGAATGTTTTGCTCTCGGTCGCTTGGGGACTCTACGGCGGAATTCTGCTGGCGGTGGGCATTTTCAAAAAAGCGGTCTATGAACGATTCCTTGCCATCGGTTTATTGTTCGTGGTTATTTTCAAGGTGTTCCTGGTTGATACCGCCGCTCTGAGCAACCTTTACCGTTTCTTCTCGTTCATTACTCTGGGATGCCTCTTGCTTTTGGCCGGATACCTTTACTATCGCTATCAGTATCGTATTCGCAAGTTCGTCAAAGGCGAATAATGTTTCTTCAAAACCGAAATTAACGGATGGCAGGCCGCAAGGCTTGCCTTCTGCGTAAAAAGGGATAAAAAGAAAATACAAAACCTAACTTATGAAACTTTTACTGACATCCGGAGGCTTGAATCACGAAATTAAAAATGATTTTTTAAAACTCCTGCCCAAAAAGCCCGAATATTGCCGCGTGGTTTTTATTCCGACCGCGGCCAATCCCGAACAGGATCGCTGGTATATCAACAAAAGTAAATTGCGTTTTGCCGAACTTGGTATCAATATGATCAATGAAGTTGATATTGAGCGCGAGACAAAAGAAACTCTTGCTCCAAAAATCGCCAATGCCGACGTTATATACGTTGAAGGGGGCAACACTTTTTACCTTTTAAAATATGTGCGCGCCAGCGGTTTTGATGTTTTAGTCAGGGAATTTCTGAAAGGGGGAGGGATATACGTCGGTTCCAGTGCCGGTTCGATCATCGCCGGTCCGACCGTTGAAACCGCCGGCTGGATTTCTGATGAAAATATCGTCAATTTGAAAGATCTTTCCGGGATGAATTTGGTTTCTTTCGCGATCGCGCCCCATATTGACGAAACCAACATTAACAAAACGAAAACCGAAGCCGCCAAGATTGGTTGCGCCGTGGCGGCGCTCAATGATCGCCAAGCGGTCGTCGTTGACGGCAGTCGGATTGATATCGTCGGCGCGGGCGACATCGCGGTTTACAGCCGCTCTTCGAAAGATTATTTTCCCCGGGTCGTAAGCGAAGTTGGGTTCGACTTCGATTGGAACGAAAAAAAAGTTTGGCAACTGAATTTGCCGGTTTCCGAGATTGGCATTGGCGAACTGGTTTGGCATTTCGATATCCCTTTCTGTGCCGATTCGGAGACCGGCGGAAAATACGGTTTAAAGCCCCGCCAGATTATCGACGATCCTGTTCGGTTCGCTAAAGAATACGAAAAAACGATGGCCGCCGATTTATCCTATCCGCTCGATGTTATGGAGAATAAAGGTAAAAAACTTCTTCTCGACGGTCTGCATCGTTTAATGAAAGCGTATATCAACGGTCAAAAAACCGTTAAGGCGAGAATTGTTCCAAGATCAAAGATATTGGAAATTATCGACTGACGTTATGGATCAGGCGCCGCAAAAAATTCTTGAAGCGTCGCTGGTCAAAAGCACAGCCGATTCAAGCATTGCCGGAATGTTTTTATGCGGCTCGCGTTCAAAATGATTTGAAGATCGCGATTCCGATTGCGGCATTCAGCTGATCGTAAAAAAGAGAACGGCGCTTGAATATGGCGCGGAATATCCAAAATATTTTTCACTGATTGGGCAGTCGCTTGCCGCGCGCGCTTGCGGGAAGCTGATATTAATAATTTAAAACCAATGGACCGGAATAAATTTACCATCAAAATAAATACCGTCGAAGGGTTGTTAAGCGCCAAAAGCGTTTTTGATCGGGGCGCCATCGGCGATATCGACGGTGCGCCGATGTTCGTCAACGCGTTTTGGTTTGCCGCCGATCTTTACGTTAAATATATCGAGGTTTCGGCGGCCCGCGACGGCAAAAATTCCGAAAGTTTGTTCATGGCTCCCGCCGCCGTTTTTCTTTTCGGCGAAGAATTGGCGATCCCCAAAACGGGGAATTTTTTAAAACTGGCCGCCGGCGACTATTCCAAGCTTGATTTTCGCCGCGGGCCGCTTGCCCGGATATCCGGCCGGACGGTTGCCGGCGAAACCGGGGTACGCGTCGGCGACGAAGATTTTTTGGCGCGGGATTTTTTATTTGATACCCGCGATTGGAAAGTCGCCGCGTTGTTGCGCGGCAACTGGACTTCCCCGGAAGTCGTTCGCGTTTCCGGACTCGTCGCTTTTGAAGGCGAGAACCGTTTTGAATTTATGCCATAGCATATGAACGCGCTGATTATTCACGAAACTTGCGATAAGAAAAAATATTTCAGCGATAAATATCCTTCGCTTTCGGACAGCCATCGGTTTCCTTGGTCGCGGAAACAGCTATTGGCCAAAGGAATTTTTACTCAAATCCCGGAAATGCCGGATGCGCATAAATCCGGCCGCGATAAATGCCGTTTTACTTATAAAAGCATGAAGTCATGGAAGCATTGAAAGTTATTTTAATTAAAAGTAATTAATGAAAACCGGATTGGTTGAATTCAAAAATAAAAACGACGATATTCTGAGAGGTATTTTAACTGTTCCCGAAACCGCTCCTGGAAGGGGAGCGATATTCTTGCACGGTTTTGAGCGCAATGCCACTGTGGAAAAAAAATTCCGGCGGTTTGCCGGCGCGTTGGCGGAGCGCAATGTCGCTTCGTTGCGTTTTGACGCCGCCGGATGCGGCCTGTCAGGGGGCGATTTTTTCAAAACCACGCTGGCGGGGCGGGCCGATGAATTGGTCGCTGCCGCCGGCTTGTTTAAAAAAGAATTCGGGAATATCGAAATTTCGTTTGTCGCGCACAGCCTGGGAATGTGTCCGCTCGCGTTAAAATTAAATAGTTTGGAAGCCGCCATCGGCCGGATGGTATTCCTTGCCCCGGCGTTGAATCAGCGGGATTTGATGCGTTATTATTTCGTGCGCGATATGATGAAAGTCAAAGATTCGTCGATTAATGTCGTTTGGTCCAATTACCGCAATTGGCTTGATGAAAAAAAATTTTTGGAAGATTGCGCCCGGCCTGTCCGGATGACGCGCGATAACTGGATTGGTCCGGATTATTTTACGGAAGTCATGGATATCGATATGTCGAAATATTTCGACGCAATTAAAAATAGTATTTTGCATGTGCATGGCGAGTTTGATCGCTCGGTACCTTTGGAAAGTTTGAACACGGTATTCCCGAATCGGATTATTGTTCCCGCCGGCGACCACGAATTGGAGCGTCCGGATTTTTGGGAGAAATGGTTTGGCAAAGCGGTTGATTTTTTGGCCAAATGAAAAGGAAAATCAGGTTAACGATAAAATACGGAAGGAAAGCGATGGCATCGCCGTTATTGAGCGTAATGCTTTGGGGTTTTGCCCCGGGGCGCGCCAAAAGGATTCCTTAGGTAATCCGCAAGTAATCTTGCAAGGGGCGCTCTCTTTGGCCGCAAGATCGGGGTTAATACCCCGATCGCGGATTCAAATGTAAAATTTATTATATGCGGCGGAGAATGCCCGAATACGGCCAGTGGCGGATTTGGCGCTGAAAAGCGATGGCCTGCCACATTGCCTAAATCAAAAAACTGCGCTCCACATGATTTCCTGTGTCGCAAAAAACAGCGCCCGGCGGTTCCGCGCCGGGCAAATGACGCGGAAAAATCTGAGAGATAAGATTTATGATTTAAGATTTAATAATAAAAAAGAAAGTTGATGCTTATTCATCAACATACCCGCATTGTACGCAAGTTCTTTTTTTCTTGAACTTAATATACTCTGCTCCTCCTTGCGATTTCGAGCGATAGAAAATTATGCCATCGTTACGATTGGTAAATGATGTGCAACCGCATTTAGGGCATTTTCTTTTATCGGCATACAACGATAATATTTTTTGCGCCAAATCAAATTGCGAGTTTTTCTTCACGATCATTTTTCCCATGGACTAACCTCGAGCGTTATTGAATTACCATTTTTAAATTTTGCCAAATTAATTAATGGCAAAAAACCAATTTTTGAGTAAACTTCAAAGAACTATTTTTTCACCTCAAAAATATATTGATTTAAATTTCATTTTTGTCAATAGTTGAATTCGCGGTTTTTGTGGCGCATTAATAGAAATGGTGGGATTGCCAAGGACTGTCATTTAATAGACCTGCTGCGTAAATATTTACGCATTAGGTCTACTGAAAGCGTTGTAAATATTTCAAAACGAATTTGGCGAATTGAAAATAAATTTCGCGGCGCACAGTTTAGGAATGTGTCCGCTGGCGTTGGTATTGGATAAGATTGAGCCGCGGATCAACAAAATGGTGTTTATCGCGCCGGCGTTGAACCAGAAAGACCTGATGAGGTTTTATTTTGTGCGTGATTCAATGAAGCAAAGGGGGGATTCAACAAAAATAACTTGGAATAATTACAAGCAATATTTGGACGAAGAAGAATTTTTGCGGGATTGCGGCCGTGCGGGTAAAATGACACGGGAAATATGATGTATAAGGTGGATTTGGGGGTAAATTTGTGGTAGAATCAGGCTATAAATTGCGAAAATTTGATGGCGGAAATCAATGAATTCATTAAAAAGCGGCCGGGGTTGGTGTGGTCGACGACGCAGTATGACAAGCTTTCCGAGGAAGTGATTGTGGAGGCGGTTTTGAATTACGGCAATTTCAAGGATGTGAACGAAATTATAAGAATTTTGGGAATAGCAAAAGTGGCAAAGATTTTTCGGCGGGCGTGCCGCAAATACAGGTGTAATTATCGGCCGGAGATTAGACACTATTTTAGATTGTTTTTTAATAAATACGCCCCGCGCGACAAATGGTATGAAAGATTGATTGATTTTTTTGATTTTAGAATTGTGATAACTAGAGATTATTAAATAGACCTACTGCGTAAATATTTCCTACTGCAATTTCCATATTTCGGCTACGGAAAATTCGTCAGTCGTCGGCAGACTTTAAGTCAAGTATGCCTCCCTCGTTTTTGCGAAACGAGACTGCGAGCAGACCTTCCTTATTTCCCTCGCGCGAAATCTGAAAATTTCGTCGCGTAAATATTTACGCAGTAGGTCTAATCATTAATTCGGCTGGATGATTGTTTTATAATTGAAATTATATTGATTATCATAAGCTATGGACGCAAAAGAAATTCGGGGAAAATATTTAAAATATTTTGAAGAACGGGGGCACGCAATCGTGCCTTCTTGCGGTCTGGTGCCGGACAACGATCCGACGACTTTGTTCACCAGCGCGGGAATGCAGGCAATGATCCCGTATTTGTCGGGGCAAAAACATCCGCTGGGTGCGCGCATTGCCAACGCGCAAAAATGTTTGCGTACCCAGGATATTGAAGAGGTGGGGGACAATCGCCATACCACCTTTTTTGAAATGCTGGGCAACTGGTCGCTGGACGATTATTTCAAAAAGGAACAGCTTTCGTGGGTATTTGAATTTTTGACCAAAGAAGTTGGCTTGAATCCGAAAAATATTTATGTTACCGCGTTTCGCGGTTTGCCCGGGGCCGGAATTCCCAAAGACGAGGAGACTGCCAATATCTGGAAAGAATTGTTCAAACGCGCGGGGGTTGAGGCGGTTGACGTCGCCGGCGGCGAACATGAGATGCGGGACGGCGAAAGAATATTCTATTACGACGAATCAAAAAACTGGTGGTCCCGCTCCGGCGCGCCGGACAAAATGCCCGAAGGTGAATTGGGCGGACCGGATTCGGAAATCTTTTACGATTTTGGCGCGGACTTAAAATTGCACGAAAATTCGCCGTGGAAAGATTGGCCGTGCCATCCCAATTGCGATTGCGGCCGGTTTTTGGAGATCGGCAACAATGTGTTTATGGAATACGCAAAACGCAACGGCGCCGTGGCGAAAATGGAACGGCATAATGTTGATTTCGGCGGCGGTTTGGAGCGCATCGCGGCCGCTTCGCTTGGTAATCCGGATGTTTTTAAAATCGATTTGTTTTGGCCGGCGATTGAGAAATTGGAATCATTATCCGGCAGAAAATACGGAGATGACGCAAAGACAACCGCGGCGATGCGCGTGATCGCCGATCATATCCGCGCCGCGGTGTTTTTGATCGGGGATGGCGTGTTCCCTTCCAACAAGGCGCAAGGATATTTTGCGCGCCGTTTGGCGCGCCGCGCGATCGTCAAAGGCCATGAATTGGGAATTGAAAATAATTTTTTGAATGAGATTGCGAGTATATATTCAAATATATATTTAAATATATACAAATTGCCGGCGGAACAAATTAAAAGTGAATTGGGAAAAGAAGAGACCAAATTCAGAAAAACATTAAAGGATGGATTAAAATTTATCAAAGACAATGTTGATGCCTACGCAAAATTCAACGAAGCCGTATTAATAAAAGAATACGATAAAGAATTACCATTTAAGGGAGGATTTGCGTTTTTGATGTATGAAAGCTATGGCTTCCCGCCGGAAATGACATTGGAAGAATTAAAAAATGAGCCGCAAATTAAAGGGAAAGTTAATGAGAAAGAATATTGGGATCATTTTAATAAAAGACTAAAAGAGCATCAGGAACTTTCGCGCACTGCCAGCGCGGGGATGTTTAAGGGCGGGTTGGCTGATGATAGCGTTGCCACGACCAAATTGCACACGGCGGCGCATTTGCTTCTGGCGGCGCTGCGCCGCGTTTTGGGCGATCATGTTTTGCAGCGGGGCTCCAATATTACCGCCGAGCGCCTGCGTTTCGATTTCTCCCATTCGGAAAAAATGACCCCCGAACAAATAAAACAGGTTGAGGATATGGTCAACGAACAGATCAAAAAAAACCTTCCTGTCGTTCGCGAAGAAATGAGCCTTGATCAGGCGCGCGCGGCTGGCGCCATGGGCGTGTTCGGCTCCAAATACGGCGGTCGGGTGACTGTCTACACCATTGGTGATTTTTCCAAAGAGATTTGTGGCGGTCCGCACGTCGATAACACCGGTAAACTCGGTTTTTTCAAGATTGCCAAGGAAGAAAGTTCGTCATCCGGCGTACGCCGTATTAAAGCGACGCTGGAATAATCCACACCCTCGATTTGCGCTGATTATAAATACTGTTAAAATAGAAATAAGCATTTAAACGTTTTATAATTTTTATGGACAAAAAAACAACATATTACGTGATCGGTGCGGTAGTTCTGGTAGTGGTTATTGGTGTCGTGATCATGATGCAGGGGGATAAAAAGCCCCAGCCTCAGCCTCCCGTGGGCGGCAACAATCAACCGGTGGAAACCAAAACCGAAACCGAAGTTACGCGTGAAATTGGCCGGCAGCTTAGTTTGCCCGAAGGGACGATCCCGCTGCGCGTAACCATGGATGATAACGGTCAGACCGCCTCGCTGACTCCCGGGAAATACCTGGTAATGATGTTGGGCACCGAATATACGTGGGATATTAAATCCAGCGATGATACCGTATTGGCCAAGCGCGACATTAAATTGGGCGACGACAGATCGCAGGCGGTATACCAGATCGTTCACCCCGGGAAAGCGGTTTTAAGCGCTGCCGGTACTTGTAAATCCGGTTCAACTTGCGCGTCGCAAACCCAGTCGTTTGTTTTCAACGTTGAGGGCGTGATCACCGACGATGTTCCGGCCGGCGACTTGATTAAATAAAGCGAATAAATGCTGAATAGAAAACGGCTCTTCGGAGCCGTTTTCTGATGATAACAACGGTAATTCGATGAAATCTGTCATTCTCTCCGATCTTGATCTGACGCTTACTCGTGTTTCGCTGATGCGCGCGCTGATCGGGCATCACATAGAAAAAAGAATGATTCCGGCGCGCGCGCTCAAGGAAGGATTGGCGATCCGGGCGCGATACGATCGGGGAGAATTGAGTTACGGCGAATCGTCGCTGAAGTCGCTTATTATTTGGGCCGGATATCTTGCCGGACAAAATTATGACCGGCTGGTTGCCGATGCCCGGGACTTTTTTGATTCCAATTCCGGGATTTTTTACCCGTATTTTTCCGAATTGCGCGCCGCTTACCGCGATACGCATGATTTTTATCTGGTTACTGCCAATTTTAATTTTTTATCTCAGGCGGTTTGCGATGTTTTTTCGCTTGATGGCTATGTCGCTACCGAACTTCAATTTGAGGCCGGGATTTGCAGCAGGATGATTAAAGAGTCTTTGTTGGATCCTGGCCGAAAGGGGATTGAGGCGCAAAAAATCTTATCCCGCTACGATATTAGTCGTTCTATCGGGTTGGGGGATACCGAAAACGACGCGGTAATGCTTCAAAAGGTTGCTTGTCCGGTTTGCGTCAATCCCAGCCCGGAATTGCGCGTCCGGGCGCGCCAAAACAGCTGGATCATTGCTGAGCCGGAAGAAGTGCTTGCCGTATTCGGCGATAGCCTGCCTTTTGCTAAGATTAACATATAGGCGGAAGAGCCCATAAATAAGAATAATATTGATATGAAAATAAATATTGGTACCGCCAACCCGATCAAAATCGAAGCTTTGCGCGAAACGCTTTCCGGAAGTGAAATTTTGCGCGAATCTCAAGTGAAAGGAGTTGATACCGGTTCGACGGTTGCCGAACAGCCGAAAAGTCTGAAAGAAACCGTGCGCGGCGCTAAAAATCGTGCCCGCGCCGCCTTCAAGGATTGCGACTTTTCCGTCGGCATTGAAGACGGCCTGATGGCGGTTCCCGGTACGCTGACCGGTTATATGAATATCGGCATTTGCGCGTTTTACGATGGCAAAAGATATTATCTGGGAACTTCGGCGGCGTTTGAATATCCTCCGAAAGCTATTGAATTGGTTAAAAAAGGTTTCGACATCAATCAGGCTTTTCATATGATCGGCCTGACTGATAACCCCAAGGTGGGTTCAGCCGAAGGCGCGATCGGCATTTTGACGCGCGGTCGCTGGAGCCGCAAAGAAACCGCCAAACAAGCCGTAATCGCCGCGCTGTTGCAATTGGAGAATAAGGAATTATATTAATCAGCTATTGCATTAAATAGACGGATAGAGCAATAATTAATGTGGCGGTAATGTTATGATAGATATCATAATAAAACAAAACACAATAGGAGGTCTTTTCCTAACGGATAACTCGATTTTATTGGCGCCATTATTTGAAACGACCTCATGCGCCATACAATACTTCCGGGGAATCCCAGGAAACAGGGCGGTAAGGAAAAAAAAGGAAACGGAAGATGAGAAGAAAAAAGAAAAAAAGAGGGAGGAAAATACCTATGGCGAAACCAGTTTTTTTGGCTCATTAATTGAATTTGAAATCACCGAAAACCACGAGCTTTGCGTTGTGGTAGTCGATGATGATGAGGGAATGTTGTATCCCTTGGATTATGTAAGGGTGGTAAAGATTCTGTCGTGATTTAAATTGCGGCAGATTTATTTTTTTACGGCAAACAGAACTTAAAAACAAAATCCCCGGAAGGGGATTTTGTTTTTTGTATTGTCTTAAGAGATTTTCATGAATAATATTCACCTCATGTTCGCATCTTTGCCTCATATTTCAAATTTCCCCGGTCGCGATATTCTTACCGCGGTTACCACTGCGCCTCGAATATCGCTCAGTCGGGGATTCGAAATCCGGGGACAAATCCACGAATAAATATCCGGATATTATTTGCGGGAACCTTCTTAAAATTATTTTACCTTGGCAATGATCGCTTCAAAAATGTTCGGGTTTTTGGCGCTGAATTCCGACAATATCTTGCGGTCGATGGCGATATTGTTTTTTTTGAGAGCGCCCATGAACCGGCTGTAGTTCATTCCGTTGGCGTGGCATATCGCGTTGATGTGGATATTCCACAGGGCGCGAAACTCGCGCTTTTTATTCTTGCGATCGCGGTAGTTGTAGCTCAAGGCCTTCATCATGGCCTGTTTGGCATACGCCAGCTTGGAATTTCTTCCGAAGCGGAAGCCCTTGGTGTATTCAATGATATTGGCTCTCTTTTTGTGATGCAAAGTTCCTCTTTTTACGCGTGACATGGAATTTTACTTTTGACTCTTAACTGTTAACTTTTGATTCTTGACAATCGATGTTTTTATTTACCCGCCGGAATACCTGGCGGGGAATCAAACTATCGTGGCGCCTTGGGCGCGCGATAGTTTATTTACCCGCCGGAATCTCTCGGGGATTCAGGGTAGTTTATTCGATTGTTGCTGTCGTTAACGGTCAATTGTCAATAATTATTTATTTACCCGCCGGAATACCTGGCGGGGAATCAAACTATCGTGGCGCCTTGGGCGCGCGATAGTTTATTTACCCGCCGGAATACCTGGCGGGGAATCAAACTATCGTGGCGCCTTGGG
>CAZUST010000014.1:0-2018 GCA_964623335.1 uncultured Candidatus Saccharibacteria bacterium | reverse complement strand
TACCTGGCGGGGAATCAAACTATCGTGGCGCCTTGGGCGCGCGATAGTTTATTTAATAAGCAGTTTCCGGATCTTTTTAGCTTCCGACTCGTTCAGCGCGATCCATTTGCGGCCGGCGCGGACCGTATTGCCTGATTTTTTCGAACGCAGATGATTTTGGCCCGTCGGTCGGCGCATGATTTTGCCATTCTTGGTGATCTTGAAGCGCTTGGTTATTGATTTCCTTGTTTTCATAATCTTGATTCTATAAAACTTTGGATTTTTGATTATTGGCCTTTCGAAACTATCATGTTGAATCCGCCCATTTCTTTTTTTAATTCTTGGTCGATTTTGTAGGGGGTGGATTTGCTTAGTATTTCCAGAAATTGCCCGACTTTTTCCTTGGATAGGTTGGCGAATGCTTTTTCCCGTCCCCGGAGCCTCAAGTCAATTTTTACTTTGTCGCCCTTTTCCAGGAATTTTTTTGCTTGGGCCGCGCGCGTTTCCATGTCGTGCGGAGAAATGTTATAGGTCAGGCGGATGCTTTTCACTTCGCTCGTCCGCTTCCCTTTGTCTTTCTTCTGCAACGAATAAAGATATTTGCCGTAGTCGGTAATTTTTACTACCGGCGGGATTACCTTGTCGGTTACCTGAACCAAATCCAAATGTTTGGCCCACGCCATTTCCAAGGCCTCTTTCAACATAACTATGCCTAATTGATGATCGGTTTCGTCAATCAGCCTAACCTGTGACGCCCGTATTTGGTTATTGATAAGCGGTTTCTTGAACACTCTTTTTGTCGATAACTATAAACTATCGACTGTTAACTATTATGTGAAATTTCACTTCGCGAAATTTTTTGTGGAAACAATGGAATGGTTCGGCAATGCCATTCCTTTCTTGGTATCGCCGCGTTCTCGGACGATAGGCTGGCACTGAGCAAGTGAAGCGCGCCAAAGTGTGGAGACGACGGGACTTGAACCCGTATCTGAAGGATCGATGCCGCGCGGTGTCTACAAGCTTAGTCGGGTTTGTTTGGAATAGGGGATAAAAACCTGACAAAAATCCGCTATTCTTGGCCGGAATTTGGTTTTGGAAGGATCATCCCGGCCGGGATGATTTTCCTATCTCCCAAAGTTATGCCCGAACGGCGTAAGGGAGCGTCGTGCCGCCGGACACCGAATTAGTTACTTTTCCCATCGTGTTAACGATGAGAACAAAGAAACGAAATTTCTTTATGCGTAAGCGAGTTCGGGAGTGCTAAAAGATTTGGCACTTTTGAAGTTTTGTTGGTTTTTACAAGTTCCAACGACTTGGCCTGCGCCGGTTAGCCGGTCCTCCATCGAAGCCGTACATCCCCGTTGTTTCGCCGAGGCCAGTCCTCTAAGATATTCCAAGGGGTCTGGTCTCGGCGAAACTGAATTTAACTATCTGATTAAATTGTAACAAAATCAAACTTTACTTGCTTATATATCTCTTGGAGCTCGAGCAATTTCGCGCTCGACGTCGCGTTTCTTGATTGATTCGCGTTTGTCGAATTTTTTTTTGCCGCGACAAACTCCAAACTCCAGCTTTATCTTGCCGGAGCTTTCATAATGCTCTTTAGTATATAACCGAAGAGGCACAAAAGTCAAGCCTTTTTGGCTCGCAATTCCGATTAAACGCCGCATTTCGGATTTATGCAATAAAAGTTTTCTGTCTCTTTGCTCGTGGTAGTCCGCCCCCGCGTTAGCCGGCTGGTAGGGAGGTATTTTGGCGCCGAACCAAAAAACTCCGTCCGGTTTGACGATCACATAAGACCCTGCCAAGCTCAATCCGCGAGTTTTGATCGATTTGGCTTCCTGGCCGTTTAACATGATGCCGGCTTCGTATCTTTCCATGATCTCGTAATCAAATCCCGCTTTTTTATTTTCAGAAAATACTTTCATGGCTTTAATCTTTGCTTCATTTTAGCCGAAATGTGTTGTTTAAGTTAGTCTTTACAAATAGACCTACTGCGTAAATATTTACGCGACGAAATTTTCAGATTTCGCGCGAGC
>CAZUST010000013.1:1525-31668 GCA_964623335.1 uncultured Candidatus Saccharibacteria bacterium | reverse complement strand
GCATAGCCGTTGATTCGTCAGGTAATGTGTATTGTGCGCACTATAACTCATCAGGTAAGACTATTCGCAAGCTTGATTCTTCTGGCGGTGAAGTTTGGAGTAAGACGGACGTAGCCAATGGTAGTGGCATAGCCGTTGATTCGTCAGGTAATGTGTATTGTGCGCACTATGTTTCTCCGGGCAAAACTGTCATTAAAATAAACGGCATTATTTACTATAATGCAAAACAAGGCATAATATAGGAGAGTGTTTGATGATATTTTTAGGCGATTTAATTAAAATCATAGACGGAAAATACCAGGTTGGGCTAATCCACAATATGCCATTCGATCCAGTACAGGGATTTAATAAGCCACGAGAAGAACTTGAAAAAACAGGCATATTAATTGAAGCCCTGCCTGACGTCCAGGAGCAAGAAGGGAAAAGCGCGGTATTATACGCAAATCCCGCAACTAAAGACGTATGGTGGGAATATGTAATTGTATCGCCAACAAGCGAAGAAAGAATATCTGCGTTAGAGGATGCGTTTTTGGCTTTGTTAGATATTTAGTTAAAAGGAGGAAAATAAATGTATCAATTCATTTTAAATATGTGGATTTTGAAAAAAATTGACGTTATAAAAATACAAAACTATGTTACAAAGAGCTATATAACACAAGAAGAAGCAGACATGATTCTAGCTACCCCGCAAATATAGCGGCAAAAAGTAGGTGGTGATAAATGCACCGCATAGTTGAACTATGGGCAAAGTTTGGCGCTGCGGGGGATACTATCCTTTCAGCAATCCCGGCATCTGGCGCTGGAGCAGCCCCGGTTGTTTCGCAAGCAAGCTTATCTTCATTCTTTTCTACCCCTGGCGTCGGCAAAGCTGTAGCGGAAACGGGGAGGATGGGCCATAGGTTTTCATTATTAGCGGCATTCGGGTTAAGTGTGCTATCCGAACGATTATCGCTTAGCAATTCATTTTCACTTATTTCAGCTGCGGGCCTTGGGCAAGTGTCAGCTGAAAACATCGACGCTACAACCGGTCTTGCGATAAATCCGGCCTTAGGCGAGGGCGTAAAATTATCGGGGAAATTTACTTCCGATGCCCTTCTGAAAACTTCAGCGTTCTTGGGCGTAGGAATTCCCCCCGCTGGAATGTCGATGCTAAATCGCTTATATTTGTCATCTGCTTTAGGCATTGGCGCTCCAAGACAGACAGAATTGAACATCATTACAAACCTTCAACCAGCTTTTTCCTTTGGAGTTGGTTTTTTGACGTCTCCGAAAGCTACGATTGCAGCAGCTTTGGAAGCGTTGCCAGCTTTGGGCGCGGGCATCCCGCCGACAGATTTTTTACTGGACAACTCCTTGTCTATTATCCCGGCATTAGGGGCGGGGCAGACGGCTATCAGTAATTTTGTCGCTGATATGGCCCTGGCTGCGATTATAGACCTGGGGATGGGCGCGTCGTTATCATCTGGAGTTACAAGCGAAACGATATTAAATATTATAGCGCCAGCATTAGGCTTAGGACAGTCTCCTGTCGAAAGAATTTTAGCCGCTACAAACCTGTTAGCCTTATCCGCTTTGGGCGCTGGTTTGGCTGAGATTACAGGCATGTCTTACGGAATATCTGTCCCGATGACATCGTCAATAGGCATGGGTTTTGGCTCGGTCCCCGAAGCAGAAATTAATACAGTGCTAAGTACCCCTTCGCTTGTCGGATTCGGGCAATCTCTTGACGCTTTGATGGGCAACTCCTTGCCCTTGCTGGCGGCCTTGGGCATGAGCGCGGTGGCGCAAACAGGCATGGACATCGTTGTCAACCTGACGGCGGCTCCATCGCTGGGGGTTGGTTCGGCGTTAATCACAGGCGCAACGATTGACGCTTATCTGAAAGCTTTAACGGCCTTGGGGATTGGTGCATCATTGCAGGTAGGAAGAGAAATAGCAGCAGGTTTTGGCATAACTCCGGTCCTGGGCGGGGGAATGCTAGGGACAGGGTGTTTTGCAAGCATAGTTAATCTGGTTGCTTTATCTGCTCTGGGTTTTGGCGCTTCGTCCTGCGAGGCCTCATTAATAAGCAAGCTTTCAGTCTTACCAGCAATCGGAGCGGGCCAGACGACTGTTAATAATATTTCAGTCATCGTTAGTTTAGCGGCTACGGTTCTCCAAGGGTTGGGGGCAGCACTGCCGGGGCAATTTTCGACCGATATGAGCCTGGTGACAGCGCCCGCCATAGGGACGGCTATAGCGCCGGATAATTTATCGCTGCTGAGTACATTACCTTTGGCGGCCGCTCTGGGGGTCAGCTCTCCCCTTCAGGCAGGAGCTAATATAGACGCTGTCTTTGGTGTGAAGTCAGCTCAGGGTTTAGGCGTAGCGACTCCGGAAGATATCACAATCAGCGCAACTCTAACAATGATTCCGGCGTTTGGCATTGGCCTTGCTACGATATCCGAAGCAAGCGGTGCGGTAAGTCTTTTTGCGGCGCCGGTAATATTAGGAATGGGTCATCCTTTGCTGGCCAGAGCGTCAATCGTCGCAAGCATGCAAGGGTTACCCACTCAGGGGACAGGTTTATCCCAGCGTGTAGGGGCTAATATCATCAGCGCTTTTCCTGGAGTTTCAAACCTGGGCAGCGGGCTAATTGTACCGTCAATAGCGATAAGCGCTATTAATTTGCGGGCCATACCTTCCCAAGGCGCAGGGGTTGCCAATATTGACAGCCTGTTAAGCGCTACCAATCTGACTTTGGCGCCGGTATTTGCATCGGGGGAGTCGCCTCCGGCTGGATTAAACACCGTTGCTCTTTTTCAAACGCCGGTAACATTAGCGCAGGGGTTAGCGCTTCTTGCGGGTTTGGAGAGTGGATTTAAATTTGGCGCCATTTCCGCCTTAATGTCGGGGCAGATGGCGAAACCGAAAATTGATATTGATGCGGTGTTTGAGCCATCTTCTGCAGTAATGTTAGGCGTTACGCCATCTGGATTAACCGTGGTGCTGCCGTATTTTGCAACATTTGTTAGGGACTTAAGAGATCCGATTATAGTCAGATTACTGAAAGACCCAATCATTGTTAGGATTTTGAGGTAATTGACTGTAGAGGAGTTGATATTGTGACAATTCTTGATGTAGACAAGCTTTATGTCAAAAATATGTTTGTCGGCACAATCGAGCGCAAAGGGATCGAAGTTTATCGCAAAGATAGCCTTGCGCTATCCGTTAGCAGCGCAACATTTCAGATTTTTAAGCGTGACGGAACGGAGGTAACCACACCGGCCCCCGCCACGATAGAAACAGTAGATGCTGATACCGTGAAAGTCTCCGCTGATATCCACGCTAATGAAGCTGGTGATTTCTACGTGGAATTTATCTACGTGGTAGGCTCTTGGACAAAGAAAGCCAAAGCTTACTATAGGGTTTACGGGCTTTAGCTTGTCAAGGGGAAAATGCAATTATTTCTATTTAAGGAGTGAAGCTATTGATAGAAAAAGCGCAATGGTATGATAATAAAACGCTTTATGAAATGATGGTCAACCTAAGCAAGGGCCTGGAAAAAACAAGTGCCGAGCTGGCTAAAACCCAAGTTTTGATTAGGGATTACAATAGCTTGCGGGAAAGACTGGGGAAGTGTGAGCAACATATTGAAAGAGTTTATAGTCTAAGCAAAGGCGGTAAAGAAATGTGGGGCTTTATCGTCGGCGGCGTTGGGCTTGCGCTGGCGCTTATCA
The DNA here is from genome assembly GCA_964623335.1 of uncultured Candidatus Saccharibacteria bacterium. Classification (GTDB taxonomy): domain Bacteria; phylum Patescibacteriota; class Minisyncoccia; order Minisyncoccales; family UBA5738; genus UBA5738. The sequence goes on along the minus strand of CAZUST010000013.1, from coordinate 27,949 downwards.
GTTACGCGACGAGGTGAGGAAGTGAAATCTGAATTTTCTAAAGCGATAGTTTCAATAGTGGTAGCGTTAAATATGTTTTTCGCCGCCGCTGTTTTATATATATTTCTAAAAATCGGTAAAGAACCAACGGCATTAATCGCCGCGTTTTTTGCGTTTACTACTGGTGAATTATGGATGCTGGCGAGTATTCGCAGGCAAAAAATGAACACGGAAAACGATAAGCCCCCTGGTTAAAGGTGGTGTAACTTATAGCTAACGATTTCGGCTACTGCTTCGAGTGCAGGGAACTAAACTACGCCATGCCGACAAACAATGGCGTATTCGAAAAAGAAAATATGTCGAACAACCACTTCGGGCACAGGCAGCACACCTTTGGCAGGCCAAACGACTATTCGCCGCCAATTAGAAGCGTGTTGACAAAGCTAAACGCAAACCTGCCCATATCACATAACGAAATAATTCTTTTCAAATTGGCGATAGACCTGGGCGAGCTAGATAAGTATGATACAGCCTAAGCCTTTTTTATTTTTAAGGAGGCGATTTTTTGCTTATTAAATGGTCAGGCACTCCGAACTATACCGCCGGACGCAAGAATAAAAAGATTATCGCTATAGTAGATCATATTACTGCTGGCGCGTTTCCCGGCTGTCTGTCCTGGCTGCAAAATCCCCAGTCAAAAGCCAGCGCTCATTATATCGTGGCCAGAACGGGGGAAATTCACCAGCTAGTCAAGGACGAGGATTCATCATGGCACGCGGGAATTGTGAATAAGCCTAACTGGAAACTTTATGACGGAACCAACCCAAACAGCGTAACAATCGGCATAGAACACGAGGGGTATGGCACGAATGGTGGCGATGGCAACCTTACTGAAGCGCAGTATCAAGCAACCTTGTGGTTGCACCAGCAGCTAATAGCAAAATGGAAAATCCCGGTAGACTCAGATCATATAATCGGTCATTACCGGATTGACAGCGTAAACCGGACTAATTGTCCGGGGCCTAAATTCCCGTGGGACAGGCTATTTGCAGATTTAAAAGGGGGGACGATTGTGGCGGTTTTTAAAGACATTGTAAATCATTGGGCAAAAAATGACATTGAATGGATGATGGAACGCGGCCTGGTGGCGAAAGCGGATAGCTTCCGGCCAAACGACGCTATCACAAGGGCCGAAACAGCGGTATTGATAAAACGTGGAATTGAATACGTGCTGAAGGAGGTTAAAAAATAAATGACTCCTTTTTTCCAGCGCATAACGAGCCGTAAGTTTATTTTAGCCCTGGTCGCCGCCGGGGCTGCTTTTATAAAGGGATTTTATCCCGACTTCCCGGACGAAGCGTTATACGCTATTGTCGGTTCTCTCATGGGTTACGTGGCGGTAGAAGGCGGTATAGACGCGGTAAGCGCGATCGCAAAGTGGTGGTCTATACGAAATCAACCAGGCGGTGAGAAAAATGACACACCGAAGTGATAAATGTTCTGTGCCTGATTTTGCTTTTCGCGCTGCCGCTTTTGCCTTTTCTTTTCTACCGGAGGGACAAGTAAATGGAACTAGATTTTTTTAAATATGTGAAAGACATTGGAATAGAAGAAAACCTTGCTGAAGTTAACTACGGGCGAAAAATAGCAATCGTGAAAAATCATGAAGATATATTTAAGATTCTTAAAAATAAAAACGCCGTTCCATATTCCGTAAAGGTGGACGATTGGATGTTTGTTTTTGAGAGCAGAGCAGCCGGGCGGGTAAAAGATACCCGCAATTGTCCGTTCTGGGAGCAACGAAAAGGGGTGGAACCATTCCCGATGGAGGAAGAAATTCGCGTTAATTGCGGTACTTGTAAATTTTATCAAGAAACAAAATGTCTCAACACCGAAAAACTTTTGTCAATAAAAAACGCCTTTCCAGGATCGCAAATACCGCGCTAAAAAAGACTAGCTAGTGTATTAACATTCAGAAAAGATTATCTTTCGATATTCGCCAAAATAAACGTGTTAGAAAGGGTTTTAGATGAAGTCTTACGCTTTGTATATCCTGCGCTGGGTGATTTGCGCCATTCCGGGGGCTTTCTTTCTGAATTTGGTGAAAAATTGGCTTAGCCAACTAAAATTTAGTCAGGATTTGGAAATTTACGCGGCTATGGTCCTTAGTCAGGCGGCCTTGGGTGCAGTGATTTTTTTTATTGACAGAAAAATATTGGCAAAGTAGGCGGAAGCACGGCTTCCTTAATGTGGCAACATCCTTAGATTCCTTCCTTCGGGTAGGGATCTTTTTATTTTGCCGTTTCATTCCACAATTAAACAAAAAAAAGGAGGAACGCGGATGTGGCACAAATTACACATTCTGGTAACGAAAGCGCAATTGGCCTGGCTGAAAGCGGAAAGTTACACAAAGAGCAAAAGCATGGGAACGGTAGTTCGGGAACTAATCGATGCCGCAATATCACAGCGGAGCAAAAGCAGCGAATCAGGGAACTATACGCTGAAACAAAAAACGGATTCGAAGTGGCGCGGATGATGGGGCTGTCAAAAACTGCCGTATACAAGCACCTGGAACTAAATAACAGGCGGCGGCGATGGACAGGCAAAGAAGATCAGAAAGTTATCGACGGCTATCTTGAAAAAAGGCCGGTCAAGGAAATTGCGCAGGCGGTAGGGCGGACAAGCCGCGCTGTTATGCTTTACATGCATCGGCACAGAAAAAAAGTTCGCGGCGACAAGAAGCTTCGCCGTGCCTTAAGCGCGATTACGCTGGCCTTCAAAGCGGCAAGAAAGGCGGATATTTTTCGGGAGGTGGAATATTAATTATAAAAGTAAGATTGCCGGAGCGTTTTGTTGACGGAAAGCAAATTTATGCTATAACGCTAAAAATTATCAATAAGAGTTCCCCGCAGTTTGCCAGATTTATTCACGCTACGCCGAAATATAATCCTTTCAGCACGGCCCTGCCGGATATTGTAAATATTCTTAATCCCGCGCTGGAGGTAATTTTTAAGCAGATGTCCGGCGTTGAAATAATAGACGAGCGTGACCGCCGGGACGCGGGCGTGAACATGGATGAATGGGTGAATTTGCATTTTGAGAGGACTCTTTTCCGTGTGGCGCAGGTAAGCTACCCGCTGCCTGACCCGTGGAAAATTATCAAAAGCTGGAAAACAAGGTGGAACAGTCTTTTTGCTGACAAAATTTCTCTTGCGTTGCCGATTGAAGGGGTTAGAACGGAGCGCGTTGAGCTCAAATACGTAAATATTACTAGCTGTAAAATTAACATCGCCGACTACAGGCCGTATACAGCTTTTTCCGGAAATGTGTGCTTAAGATGGCTTGGCGGGGAAAAAGAATTGCGAGAATTATGGCTGCTTGCGCGATTCGCGGAATTTGCCGGAACTGGAGCTAAGACGCCGATGGGATGTGGGGTTACAAAGGTGGTGAAAATGTGAAAATCTGGGCACCGACACAGCTAATCAGGGAAGCCGCGCTAAAAACGGGGACGGTACCGCTTGCTATGGGGAAAGAAGTGACATACGCCGATACCCCCGCCGTTGACGCGCCTGATCCCCGCTGCTGGCTTTGCGGCGGGGAGACGGGGGGAAAGGGGCAGCCGGTAAAAGCGGCAATCAAGGCGACGTTTAACGATCGCGATAAAGCCAGGTGGCCGAAATCAAAATCAGTCTGCCCTGGATGCGCTTTTTGCCTGGCCTACAGACAGCTTAGAAATTACAGCATTATTGCGACACCGGACAAGCTATCACACCCCACGCGGGCGGAATTAAAAGAAATTTTACTTGAACCGCCGAAGCCGCCTTTTGTGGTTTGCGTTGCGGTTAGCGGGCAAAAGTGGCTTCATTACCGGGCGAATGTGGCCTATTCGCGAGACGGATATCCGGTACAGTTTGAAGAAACTCCCGTGTGCGTGGAAAGGGGAATTTTCGCGCAATGGCTTGGACTGATTGAGCAGTTATATGAAGTTTTCAGCAAAGAGGAGATAAAGACGGGGAATTACAGGCAGGACAGGATAAGGCAGTTTGGGCTAGCGGAGTTTCAGTCTACAGAAGGAAGGATTGCGGCGCATAGGGGGACAAGGCTTTTTGATTTAGGAATTTTCGTTGCTCAAAAAAAAGAAGCGCAGGCAGAAGTCGAAGCGGAGGGGCAGGTAAACAAACAGGGCCAGCTAAGCCTTTTTTGAAATTACGAAACTCAAGACTAGTAAAATACCGGCAACCAAAAGTGAAAGCACCGATTAAAAATGGTGCTTTTTTTATTTTACGCAAAAGGAGGAAATTGGATGTTCTACAACTTTGATACAAACAACGAACAAGCGGCTACAGCCGCACTTTTAGTTTACACGGTCTACAGAAGTCGCAATCCAAAACGATTCAAGATCACTCCGGATATGTGGGGCATGATTGAACGTGCCGTTAAAAGCGCGTCTAAACGCGCTATGGATTTAGGCGATTTTATTGAGAAGCTGAAGCCAAAATTGAGTTGTGAAACGGTTCACCCGCGCTGGGCGTGTACCAGACCAACGGGCGTGATAAGCATGAAAATTCTTGAAGATGGCTCTGTGGCCGAAGTCCAGGACAAAGGACGCAGACAATTTCTTACTGATGTTTTACAGGAAGTGGAACATAAAGAAGTATTGGACTTTCTTTATAAAAAAACTGCGCTGGTGGTGCTGCTTGTTCGGGATCGGTTGGAGCGGGAGAAGCCGCTAGAAACCAAATTTGTCGATACGGAAACAGGAGGGGTAATTGATTATGAAAACTAAAGAAAAAACGCTTAATATAAGGCTGGACGGCAAAATTGTATTACTTAGTTCGTTGTCGCACATCGGAGAAAGTACAGGCCCAGATAGTTTCCTGTCAGAGGACATCATTATCGGCCCTGACGGGCAGCCGGTGGAGTGCTTTTTATACAGCGGAAATTCATATCGCGGGATATTGCGCGATATGTCCGCAAAATATTTTTTGGACAAGCTGGGCGGGATTGCCGTACCGCTTGAAACTTTTCATTTACTGTTTTCCGGCGGTTCGCTTGGCGGTCCGCAGTCGGTAGACATCGACCAGGCGCGTATGTACCGGCGCAACATTCCTGTTTTGTCAGTCTTTGGCGGCGGTGTAGGCAATCAAATTCTTACTGGCAAAATAAAAATCGGCGCTATGTATCCTCTCGTAGCCGAATGTCAGCGAGTCTTACCCGCCGAACTGCGAGATCCGAACGCTCCGTCATGGCGGCAATGGACATTTGAGAAATCCTTCACCCGCATGGACGACGCGAAAAATGAAAATTTGCGAAAATACCTTAACGCGCCGGGGCAGGACGCTTTACCCGTAGCGCAGCCGACGCTTGAGCTAAAGGAAAGAGAAGAGCTTCCGGCCCCGGAAGATAAAAAGAAAAGAAAAAAAGACGACCCGCCGCAGCAGATGCGCTACACAATAGAAATATTCGCGGCTGGTTCTGTTTTGTACCAGCGGATTGATCTGTGCGATATGACAGATTTAGAGATTGGGGCATTCGTGTCGGCGCTGGTGGAATTCGGGGGGCATCCTTACATTGGGGGGCGAAGCGGAATCGGCAGCGGATTGTGTGAAGTTGAATATTCCTGGCGGTACGCGGGGGAAAAAGAACCAGCGGGGAAATTCTTGAAAATTGACTCTGATAGTTTGTGGCTGTCTGCCCTGGCTGGGGACGCAAAGGACAAATATGACGATTATTTAATTAAGCTATATGACCAGTATCTGGAAAATAAGGCGGACGAGTTGACGCTGCTGTTGGCGAGCGGAAAGAAATGAAACCATTAAAAATTACTTGTCTGCTGCAAGACGGAAGGGTCGGCTGTACCGATCCTTTTCTTTCTTTAGATTCCATCCTTGCTTCGGCTTGGATGCGCAAATATCATCAAGATGCGTACTATAACGCCAGCAGCCACATGCTTACTGAAGAATTGATTCTTCCCGAACTTCCTTTTGAACGCCGGGGGAAAGGCGAAGATTGGTACTGGGCTTGCAGCTTTAATACTATCCCGCCGCTGTGCGAGTATATCACGTACTGGCACAGGAGATTTGACGACGACTATGAAAGATATATTGATTTCGGCAAATATCACGGAAAGGTGAACCAAAAAGAGGGCAGATACAAAGCGTATCGGATGCCTTTAGTGAATTTATTATTCGACCGGCTGGAATGGTACGCTGTCGGGGATTTGAATGCGACGCAAGAATTATGCCGCGCGGTATCGTATATCGGCAAGAAAAGCAGCCAGGGCCACGGGGCCGTGGATTACTGGGAAGTATCACTCTGCCAGGAGGATTGGAGCGTGGCGCGAAACGGCAGGCTTACGCGGGCGATCCCTGCAGCCGAGGAGCTGCCCAAAGGAATACTGCCCGGCAAAGTGGCTGTACGCGGAATACGATCCCCGTACTGGCATGAAAGCTCACAAAGATTATGCTGGGTGCCGGAAAATGTGAATATTTCCAAAAAAAGGATATGATTATGCAAACTTCTGCGCAATTCATCTGGACAGCAATGCTGAAAACGCCGCCTATCGAAATAGTCAAAAAAACTAAAGAAAAAATAGTCAAAAAGCTCGTCACGTACAGCAGCCCTGAATTTGAACCGGTGCCGGATAAATATTGTTGGCTGTGCGGCGGGGAAACTAACGGCCTTGGACTGCTTAAAAAAAGAAAAATTACTGATATGTTCTCAGATAAATGTCGTGCGCGATTTCCTCTTAGCGAATCATTATGCACTGGTTGCGGAGGGCTGTTGTCAAACTCCTCGATGCGCCTTTATTCGGTTTTCGCGACGCAAGAAAGATTATGGCATCCTACGCGTCGCGAGTGGCGAGAAATTTTGCTTTCCCCGCCTTTGTCGCCGTGGGTAGGATGCCTGTCAACAAGCGGACAAAAACATTTATTCTACAAAGCACCGATAAATGTTTGCGCAAAAAACTGCGTTGTTGCGCTGGAAGACTTTAGAATATCTTACCGAGTTGAAAAACTAAAAGAAATACTGGGCGTAATCGAGCCGCTGCTTGCTATATTCAACAAAGAAGAGATAAAAACGGGACGATACAGGCAGGACAGGATAAGGAATTACGGGTTGCGCGCCTGGCAAGAAGCAGAGAATTTTATTCAGACCATTCGCGGAAATGTAGTACTTGAGCTTACTTTATATGTAGCCGTGCGAAAAGAACAAGAAGCGAAAGAAGAAGAAAAGTAGAGGTGATACAAGAGTGCAACCGCTTAAAATCACAGCCGAGCTTGCCAATCTTAGACTTTCATCAATAGAAAAAAGTCTACCGCTTGACGGTCCTCTTGCGTGGGCGCGGATAAGAGAGATAGACATTGATCGCGCCTATAATGCCAGCTACGGTTCCCCGGATTGGATAGATGTTGACATTTCCGACGCGCTAAAACCTGTCAAGATGCGCAGTGAGTCATTTTACGCGTGCTCGTGGGCTGTCTTTAAGCCGCTTAAAGAGTATATTACGTATCGTTACAGAAGATTCAACTCACTTTTAGCGGAAACATATGTTGACTTTGGGAAAAAGCGCGGAAAAGTTATAACGACAGGCGGAACATTTAAGACATGGCGTATTCCATTAAATGTTATTTGTGTTGAGTCACTGACATGGTTTTGCGTTGGAGATCCAGACCGCATAAATGGCTTGTTGAAAAGCATTAATTATATCGGCAGCGCAAGAGCCGCCGGATATGGATGCGTTGATTGCTGGAAAATTGAGCCTTGGCCGTACGATTGGTCAATTTACGGTCCCGGCGGGCAGCTAATGAGAGCTATACCATCTCCAGAAGGAGATAGTATTTGCGCTATTAAATATCCGTATTGGGGAACGCGCGAGGTGCGATGCATTACGCCTGACTTTTCCGACGAGCTGATAGAGGTGCTTTTATCATGATGCCTAGCTGGGAAAAAGAAAAATATAGATTACACGCAAAGCTGCCAGTGCACAAAAGGCGGCTGCAAAGGACATGTGAAATTATCAAGGCAGCGCTGGGGGAGATTGCCAAACCCTACGCGGCCATTTCTTTCGGCAAAGATTCGATGGTAATGGCGCACTTGTTGATTCAACATATGCCAGATATTCCCATGGTTTGGTCGGATCGCGGCGAGGAAGCGGAACTGCCGGAAACGTATGCTTATATAAATGAAGTGAAAAAGAAATATAACCTTAATCTGGAAATCGTTAAACCTGAAATAAGCCAGTTCGAGATTTACCGCCGCTACGGGCTGCCAGACGTTGACGAAGGCGTAACTAAGGCCATCGTGACACAAATAAATCTTATCCGTGTTTTCGCTAAATACACTAAAGAAAACGGCAACGATGGATATTTTCAAGGCCTGCGGGCAGACGAATCGCAAGGCCGGGAAAAGATGGCTAGAAGCTATGGCCCTTTATTTCTTCGTAAAAAAGATAATATGATTGTCTGCAATCCCCTCCTTTGGTGGACCGGGCGAGATATCTGGGCGTATATCGTCGCCAATGAAATCCCGTATCACCCGGAATACGACAATGACCGATTCAAAAACAGGGAGCTTGTAAGGCTAAGCAATTGGAGCGGGCTATATATGGCAAGAAAAGGAAGGGTAGCGGAATTGAAATATTATCACCCGGAGCTTTATAGAAAATTAGTCAAGGAATTTCCGGAGGTAAGCCGGCTTGTATAAATTTCGTGATTTTTTATTTGGCGCGCGGCAGTTTAATCGTGCTTCTTTAAGCATTAGCTTGGCGGCGAGCTGGGCCTGGGGCGTATCCATTATTGTGGGAATTCAGGTATTCCAAAATAAGGGGCTGGGGGCCTTTTTGATTTGGGGGCTGGCTAATGTTTTGGCGTTGTCCCTTTTTGGCTGCGCAACATCAAAAGTATCGACTGCGGCGCTAAGGCTGTCGGAAATTATCCCCGCAAGACTAAAAAAAGTTTATGACAGCTTGACGATATTGATACAATTCTTTTGTCTGCTGGTGAATATCGTTGCTATAAAAACAGCTTTCGGCCTGCTGGAGATTGGCGGCCTGTGGTGGCTGGCTTTGTGCGTCGTGATATTTTTAGCTGTGCTAGCAAGGGGATTTGACGTTACAGTAAGAAATAACATGCTATTTTTTGGCGTATGGGTGTCGATTTTATTAGCCGCTGTTATCTCTCACCTTAGCGGGGAATTTGCGTTTAAGCCATCGGCGGCGGGTGAATTGGCTTGGGGCGCGTATGGCGCGTTAATCCTTTTGTGCGGGCCGATTTTGGATCAGCAGATGTGGCAGCATAGGGCGGCGGCCTGCCAGGGCGGATTCGGGACAAAGCCTTTTTATCTGGCTAGTGTGCTTTTTGCTTTTTACATGGCTCTGATTGCGCTTGTGGCGGGGCTTAGCGCGTCAACAAACTTAATTATCGCGCTAATTATCTTGGCTGTGGCGGGCACTACTCTAGTTAGCGCGTTGTCGGCCATATCAACTTTTTTCAAAAGCCTTGCGGCGGCAAGGACAGGCATGAGCGGGATTTTTTGCTTTGCTTCTGTGTGCGCCGCGCTTGATGTTTCCGTGCTGCAATGGTGGACGGCGTATGGCACGTTAAGGATACCTTTTGCCCTGTTCGCTTTTGCCGTGATAGCGTGGAGAGGTGAAAAGAATAAATAGTAAAATTAAAGATAAGATATGATTACGGATCTCTTTAGCCCCCGTTCTGCCTTGTGGCAGGGCGGGCTATTTTTTTTAAAAAAAAACTAAAAAAACTTTAAATTTTTTTAAAAAAACTGTTGACAGTCTAACAGAAGCTTGTTATACTTGAGTCAGAAAGAGAACAGAACCTTGAAAATAAAAAAAAGAAAATCCCCCGAAAGGGGGCGGCGGGAGCCGATAAAAGCCCGGCCAGCGGGACACGTGATGGCGGCCTTGCGAAAAACGCGAAGACACCAAAGGGGAGAGCGGTAGCGAGGTGACAGGCCAGCGAGGGGAGGCACCAGCCGGAACGGTTTGCGGAGCGTCAAGTTGAAATCAAGGCCGCGCATACTGAGCTTGATCAGTATGACGCGGAAGAAGAATAAAAATAAAAGAAATTCCGGCCTGGGGCCGTCCGGATAAAAAACCGGCCCTGCCAAAAGAAAATAAAAAGGAGGAAAAAAAATGACAAACTGGATCGAACTGAAAGAGGAAGTTGGCGAACTTGGAAACATGGCGGTCTTTGCCGCTACTTGTCACCACGACGGATACGAGACGGAAGGCTTTGCGCTTTGCGGCGAGGAGGACACGGTGTTTTACGACACCGACCCCCGTGAAATGGAGGAGGAAGATCTGGCCGGTGGTTGGACGCTGCCGGGCTATATGTTTGGTGAACGTCCGGAAGAATATGAAGATTTTGAAATATTGTTTAAGGAGAAGGGAATTATAGTTTACGTTGAAAATGAAAGGGTCTTCATTGCTGACGGTAATTCCAGCGATGAAAGGCCAGACACTCCTGAAAACAGGAAGGCGGCAATTGAAGAAGCTAAAGAAATTGTCGCCGAATGGAAGAAGGGGTGCCGATTTCATGATGTCGGCGATATTATGACTTTTGTGGCGCAGGAAAACGCAATTCTTGCGGGTGAGCGCTATGAAAAAGGGGAGGAAGTCTCAATTCGCCTGACTTCCTTCTGGTACGAAAAGGACGGTATGGGCGAAGGTGGGCCTTGGGGTAGGGCCGGGTATACGTCTCAAAAACTGCTGGAAATTGGAAAGGTGGAAAAATAACGGATTCCGGCCTGGGGCTGCCCGGATAAACAACCGGCCCTACCAGAAAAAATAAAAAGGAGGAAGAAAAAATGAAAACAAAAAAATACCGTCACAATTTTGGAACCGTCCATAGGGGGCTTCCTCTGAACGAGGAAATGTTCTGGGACGAAGAGGTAGTAATTGCTGCTGGATTCGATCCGGAAGATGAAGAAGTTGTCGTAAAGGAATTGGCTGTTGAATGGAACGGCCACCCGGCGGGTAGCTATGTCGTGATGGGAGCTACCGTCGAGGGACATACTTTCGCTGTAGTTCAAAAGGTGGAAAAATAACGGATTCCGGCCTGGGGCTGCCCGGATAAACAACCGGCCCTACCAGAAAAAATAAAAAGGAGGAAGAAAAAATGGCCAGAACAATTACAATTTATTTTTATAACGAAGTAGAAGCGCGCATAGATGCGCGGGGAGAAAACAGATCGCAAACAGTAAACCGCGATCTGTTGCGCTTGTACGCGCTTTATGAGCGCGCTCTGCAAGAAATAGACATAACGACAGAAGAAGCACATCTAATTGCGGACGCGCTTAACGGCGTATCTATGGAGGTAGGCACAGTACGCGCTTTCCCGCCCGAGATAGAAGATGCAATAAATTATCAAAAATTAGACAAAAAATGGAATGTTGACGGTACAATTTTGATTGAGAAGCTTAAGAAAATGAACGCGCTTCAGCTAATGGCGTTGGTTGACGCGGCGGAAAGATTCTGGGCATTGCCGGACGAAGGGAAAACGACGGAAGAAAAGGTTAGAAAAATTTTCAATATCCAGGAACCGGAAAAATAAACTATGCCCCTAGAAGAAGTTTTGCTGCGGGAGAAAAAAGAATGAAAAATTACATTGCGCGTCCGTCAATTCACCTTTCTTACTATGGAAATTTATATAAATTGCCGGTAACGATAAGGCCGGTAAAATGACAACTTTTATAATAAGTTTAGAAGCTTCTCACCTCGTGACGGTAACTAACGCGTAACTAACAAAGTGTCCAAAAATGTAGGCATATCGGCAAGGCGCCCTTGACTCACATTCAAGAGGTCGCATTCGCATCCCTGACCGCTAATACTCGCATTCCAGTCTCTCGCATTTCGATTCCTCCTTATTTTTCGTAGGTTCCGAGGACGCTCCGCTCGATGCGGTCTTCGACGCGCCGGTTCATCCACATGAGGGCTTCCTCGATGTGGGTGAGCGCACAGGCGTTTTCCCGCGTGGCGTATTCGCCCTGTTGGAAATGCTTCAGCCGGTCGCGGACGATTTCGAGCAGGTCGCTGTCGATGATTCCATGACGGGCGGTGGGGTCTTTACGTGCGCCCCTCTGGAAGTGGACGGTTGCGATTTCGAGTTCGGGGGCGTCTCCCTCGCCGGTGGTGTTACCGCTGCGGATGATGTAGTCGTGGTATGCCCCTCCGGGGCCGGGGTCTCCCGTCTGGTAGACGGCGTTCAGGTTTTCGCGCTTCTGGATGGTGCTGAGTTTGTTCATTTTTTGTTCCTCCTGTCGTAGTGTGTTTCAAAGTTCAGGTCGGCGAGCAGCCGCTTTTCATCGCTTGAAAGCCCGCCGCCGTCTATCCGCGTTCTGATGGCTTCCACCTGCTCGTGGTGCCGCTTCATGAGGGTGTCGCGCTCGTCCTTGACGAGGGCCGCGTCGCTGGGCGGCGGAGGCATTTCCTTTGCCCGGTCGTCCCAGTATTCGTTTGCGAAAACCTTCACGGTGTCGCCTCTGAACGCCTCCACGATTTCGGGCAGGTTGCGGTTGACGGCGTCGAGGTGGATGCCATGCTGGGCGCACCATTCGGCAGCTGCTTTGACTTGGTCATCGCGTCGGCACGTCCAGAGGATGACCTTTGCGCCGCTCTCTTGCTCACGCTTTAGCGCGGCGATGGTTTCGGGTATCGGATCCCCGATGTCTGGGAACCGATTGGTCACGAGGCACCCGTCGAAGTCGACCGCGATGATTTTAGGCTTGCGCGGTGGCTCCGGCCCCAGCTGGGCGACGCGTGCGCCGCACTTCTCGCAGGTCTTAATTCTGAGGTTCTCAAGGCTTGCCGCCGAGAAGGAGTGCGCTCCGCACCCTTGGCATATAAATTCGTTCATTGCTGCGCCTCCTGTCTGCGTAGCCGCGCCATTTTGCGCTTCAGGGCGATGGCCGCGTGTTCTTTGCTGATGAGGCTGGTCGAGAATTCGCCGGTCGCCCAGTCCGTGGCGACAACGAGGTTGTTTACGCCGCCTCGATGGTTCTCGTAATGTATGAGCGTCATCGCTTTTTTCCTCCTAACTGCCATAACTTTCCGCACTCAGCGCACTTCGCTCTGAAGGAGCCGCTCCGGGTCTGCGCCAGCAAACCGCCGCAGGTACATTTTTCTGCGGCCACGCGCCGCGCCATAAACTCGTTGATTTCCGAGGGGTTGGTGCGTTGGCGCAGTGGTTCGATTCCGGCTTGCTTCATGGCCCTGCGGTACTCTTTTTTTATCCACGCGCCGCCCGGTTCGAGGTGGAGGCCGTCGCCCATCATGTCGCCGAGTTTGACCAGTTGGCGGAGGGCGTCTTCTTTCGCGGATTTTTTCGCTTCCTCCGCCTTTTCCTCGTCCATCTTCTGGAGTGTGCATTTATAGTCGGACGGCCTGTCACACCATCCATCCACGCCCCACATGCAGTCCTCGGTGTATTCGCAGTCCGCGCCGCGCTTTGGATATTTGCTCATCGTTCCTCCTCCCTGATGACGATTTCCTCTGCAGGTATCCCGCACTCAAAGGCGAGCAGGTCTGCCGTGGCTTTCAGTTCTCCTGCGAAGGTTCCGTCTTCGGTGTATGTTGCGAGTTCTTTGCCCTCGCTGTCGTAGAAAACAATCCATTTGCTCATTTTGTCGCCTCCTGTCTCTTAAAGTAGAAGGTCACCCTGTGTGGGTTGGGTTTTACCAGCCCGAAGCGGACGGCGTTTCGGTATGTCACACTGTCGCGGGCGAGGACTTTCGGGAACCGCTCGACGCTGTCCCTGAAGCTGTCGATGCTCTCCGAGCCTTTTCGGTGGTTGCAGGAACGGCAAGCGGGGAGCATATTGTCGAGGGTGTCGGTGCCGCCGTTGCTCAGGGGGTGGACGTGGTCGACCTGCATCTCTCTGGGCTTGATTTCGCACCCGCAATAGGCGCAGTGTCCGCGCGTCTTTTGGTAAACCTCGCGCCGTTCGGCTTTCGTCAGCTGCCGTCGTTTCATTGTACGCCCTCCTTTGTTTTTTCGAGGGCTTCTGCCGCCGCAGGGTTTAGCCAAAGCGTCTCGGTTCGTATCGCACCACGTTCTGCGGTGGTAGACGCTGAGAAGTGCGGCCATCCCTGCAGGGCGTCCCGGTACAGGTCGTTGTCGTACCCGGAAAGGACGACCATTCCTTTGTGCGCAGAAAGCACCCGCAGCAATTCGAGGTGGTCTGCGTCCGCCATTTCATGGTCATAGGCTTTGCCGTGAGCCGTCCTTGTGCCATGCATGTATGGCGGGTCTGCATAAATAAGCACCTCCGGGCTGTTGTGCCGCTCGATGACCTCGATGGCGGGTCTGCTCTCTATCTGGGCTTCCATGAGGCGGGCAGACGCTTCTTTTACGCAGTCAGGGAGCCTCGACCACAACCTTGGGTTGTCGGGGCCTCCGTCTTTGTCTTTCCCGGTGGTATGCCTCCATCCGTTGCTCTGCCTCCTGTGCGCGCCGAAAGTCATCCAACACCGCACCGCAAATCTCCGGGCCTTTTCCAGAGGGTCGTCTGTGGCGGCGAACGCTGCCTCGCGCTCCGCTCGCGCCCACGGAGTGAGGGCGAGGGCATCTGCGAGGGCATCGGATTGCTCTCTGCATACGCGGAAGAAGTTGACGACCTCGTCGTCTATGTCGTTGATGGTTTCCACGCGAGCCTTTTCCTTGTTGAAAAATATCGCTCCCGAACCAAAGAACGGTTCGAGGTAGCTTTCATGCCTTGGCAGGTGTTCAACTATCCAAGGAGCCAGCCGCCACTTTGCTCCGGGGTATTTGAGTATCGGTTTCACTTCGCTTTGCTCCTCTCCAGCGCATCGAGTTTCTTTTCCAGTTCCTCAGCGCGTCTTTCTGTCCATTGCTTGTGTTCTTCAGCCTCCTGCCGGAGGGCCTGTATTTCCGCCCGGAGTATCTGCGCTCCGTAAAGGCGGGAGAATTGTTCCTCCGAGAGGTGGTATTTCCGCTTGATGTACTCGCGGCGGCAGGTCTCGTGGAGGATATCGTCGCCGACCATGTCCCATTCGTCTTCCCAGACGATTTCGCCGCAGACCGGGCAGTTCAGCGTGATGATGCACCCGCTCGCCATCAGACCGCCCTCCGGCACCCTGTCTCGCTCGCTGCCCACATCGCTTCGATGATTTCCGGGGAAAGCTGCAGCGCGAGCAGCCCGCCTTTTGTTTCGCCTACCTCCTTAAATCCCGCCTTTTTGTAACAAAATCCCCACGTCTGAGTGCCGCGCACCATTGTCGGGCGCACCTTGCTGCGGTCTATGAATGTCACCATTCCCTGCGGCGGCGGGGTGCCGTACTTCTCTCTGGTGAGTAGCACCGCCTCTCGTATCAGGTCGGACGCGAGGCCCGCGCCCTCGTTACGAAACGCGGAACACATCCATGCACCCGCCCACCTGTGCTTGACGTATTGGGCGAAGGGGTAGGAGGTTACCCAGAACGCTTTTCCAGCTTCCGTCTCGGCAAAAAGGACGAGGCAGCGGCCAGGAGGTACAAACCCGGGACTTCCGGGCTTCTGTCTGTTGTAGTGTCTATCGGCGAGTTCCCGTGCGCGAGGGTCTGACCGATGTGAAATTGTCCACGTTCCGCCTTTCGTCATCGGTATTCCTCCTCGAAGAAGTTGTGAAGCTGCCCGTCGTCGCCCCGTGCGCCGGTGAAGTACAGATACCCGCTCGTCTTTGCGTATGGTGGCAGGGTTGGTGCGGTCTCGCCGCTTTCCCAAGCTGCCAGCGCGTCCTCGACCACCGCTCGTATCTCGTCCGTGATGGGGTATTTGGCTTTGTATCCGGCGAATTGGTGAGGTGCGGTCAGCACCTCCTGCAGCGTATCTCCGAACCTCCCGTCTTCGAGCCGGTTGATGACCGTCCAGACGCAGAGGGCTTGCTCCTCCGGGGCGCAGCCCCGCGCCTCTCCCCAGACCATCTTGGCGAGCATGTCGATGTCCTGCTCGCTGTATGGCGGCTCAGGGGTCGCTGTGGGCGTTGGGGATGGTGTCTCGGCGCGGTATGCCATCAGCGCGTCGGGGGTCGCCGTGATGGGCGACGGGGCGGCTGTCGGCGTCACCGCGATGGTGGGTGCCGGGGCTTCGTTCTCTTTCGGTGGTAGGCCGCTGCTGGTCGTCGGCCACGCCGCGAATGCGACGGCTCTGGCCATCAGGAACGCGGCGGCAGCTGTTTGTAGTCGTTTCATAGGCTCCTCCAGTCCTGCCCGGTCATCGTCATGGCGGTGGTGGTCTCATGGAGGCGGCTCAGTATGGCACGTATCCTGTGTTCGCCGACGTTACGTGGCGATTCCATCGCTATCAGCCCGTCTTCGTTGAAGTTCGTGGTGATGATGACCGGCCTTTGGTTCTCGTATCGGTCGTTGAGTATTGCGTACAGCTGGGCGGTAGTCCAGTCCGTGGCCTGTTCTTTGCCGAGGTCGTCGATGATGAGCAGGTCGCATTCTTTGTACCGCGCCAGTATTTTCTGCTCGGAGCCGTCGTCCTTGTCGAAGGTCTCCTTGATGTCCTTGAACAGGTCGTCGGCGGTTTTGAATATCACGCGCCGTTCCTGCTCGATGAGGTAGAGCGCGATGGTGGCGGCGAGGTGGGTCTTGCCGGTGCCGAACGTCCCCTCGATGTAAAGTCCGCCTAGCGTTATTCCTGCTTTTGGCGGTATAGGCGCGATACGCTGTAATTCAAGCGCATTTTTACCTTCTTGCTCTTCTTTAAAATAACCAATAGTCTGATAAAGCTGCTTTACCTTTCCGTCGACAATTTCCCACCCAGTTGTAATTCTAGCTATCCATGGCCTGCGGCGTTTGCCGGGCAGCTTATAGCAGGTTCCATAACCATTTGGCCTTTTGAAATCGTCTCTTTTCTTTTTCTCCTTATCTTTCTTTGCCATATTAAACCCACCTTAATAAATTTCTTTTATAAAATGGATCCTTTTCTGTTTTCTTTGTTTTAGCCATGGGGCAACCGTCCTTTGTGTAAAAATTATCTACAGCTAGGAGTTGTTGAGTCACTTCTTGAACTACTCCCACTTTCGCTTCGCTTAGAAGTGGGAGATTCCTACGAACTTCGCTCTATCGAGCGAATATTTAGTAGGCTATCCCCGCCGTCCCAGCGGTTAAGCGTGATGCTTCATTACGCAGATTTATACTCGCATTCAAATCCCTGTCATGATGTGTCCCACAATTAGGACACACCCATTCACGCAATGCAAGATTTTTAACGTCTTTGTTTTTGTAGCCACAGCACGAACAAAGCTGGCTGGATGGAAAATTTTTCGATACGGTAACTACTTGTTTTCCATACCATTTCGCTTTGTATTCCAACATCGTTTTAAATTGTGACCACGATACTTCGCTAATTGCTTTAGCAAGATTGTTATTTTTTAACATATTACTTACAGACAAATCTTCCATCCCGATAATGTCGTGGTTTTTGACAATATAGGTGGAGATTCTATGCAAGTAATCATTTCTAGCGTTTGTGATTTTTTCATGAATACGAGCAACTTTAATTCGTTGTTTGTTCCAATTAGAACCACCTTTTTTACGTCTTGATAGAATCCGTTGTGCTTTTGCTAATTTTTCTTCTAATCTTCGAAAAAACTTAGGATTAGAGTAAATCGTTCCATCTGAAAGAATAGCAAATTCTTTCAAGCCGACATCTATGCCAACAGCAGAGTCAGTTTTAGGTAATTCCTGAACTTCTGTTTCTACAAGAATGGATACAAAATATTTTCCACTTGGATTACGTCTAATTGTTACATTTATTATGCGACCTTCAACTTCTCTACTTTTAGCAAAACGAATCCATCCGAGTTTAGGAAGTTTGATACGGTTATTTTCAATTTTGATATTCCCATTTGTATATTTTGTTGTGTAGGATTGAATTGGATTCTTTTTTGTTTTAAAACGAGGAGATTTATTTTGACCTTTAAAAAAACAAGTAAATGCATCTGCTAAATGTTTCAATGAGGTTTGAATCGCAATACTATCCACTTCTTTTAGCCATGTAAATTCTTTTTTCAGTTGGGTTAACTGTGAACTACAAGTATTGTATGACAATCCTTTTCCTGTTTCTTTGTAAGCATCGTTCCACTTAGCAAGAAAATGGTTGAATACAAATCGACAGCATCCAAAAGTTTTATTAATCAACACTTCTTGCTGTTTGTTTGGATAGATACGAAATTTATATGCTTTATTGACTATCATGACTTTCACCTCCTTTTGTGTTATTATATACATAGTATATCATAATTAATATTAAATGTATATCATTTTTAAGGGGTGAAAGCATGGAAAAGCAATCAGTTGTATTACGTTTTCCAAAAACTCTTTTAGAGAAAGTGGACAAATACAAAGAACAAAAAGGGTTTGGTACTCGCACACAAACCATTTTTCATCTGTTGCAAGTGGCTCTTGAACAGTCAGAACGTCAAGAAAAAGAAAGCAATTCATCTCCCACCTAAAGAGGTGGGAGTCTTCTTGCTTATTTTAGATAAAGCTAGCCATTACCTAACCTCCGATTTGAAAAATATCGCTTTTCCTATAATACTGACTTTAGTGTTATCCTTTTTGTAATAGCTTTTTTCCGGGTAATTAGGATTTTCTGCTCTTAGAGTCAAGAAACCTTTGCTTTTGTAGACGCGCTTCAGTGTGGCTTCTTCATCGTCTACTATTACAACAGCTATTTCCCCATTTTCTACATCTGGCTGTTGGCGAACATATACTATATTTTTATCTAGAATGCGCGCTCCTATCATGCTCTCCCCTTTTACCCTAAGAAAAAAATATTCACCTGAAGACATCTCGCTGACAGGCACATCTACCCATTCACTAATGTTTTCATAAGTGTAAATCGGTTCCCCGGCCCGGATAACGCCTATGACGGGGATAAGTTTTGTTTGGCCGACGGGGAAGGCGTTGGGGATTTGGGAGAGGTCGAATTCTTCTTTTTCGGGAAGATGACCGGCAGCGCGCATTAATTCTTCATGGTTACCTAAAATTTTAGATAACTTTCTTATTGTTTCGGTTTTTGGTGCCGAACGAAGCTCATTTTCTAAGCGTGATATATGTGCAACACTAACACCAGATTTTAGCGCCAATTGATTAACGCTAAAACCCCGTTTTTCTCGTAGTTCTCTAAGTAATTCCCCAAAACTTTTTTCCATAAAGACACCATCCATAGTCATTTTAATACTATATTGCCAATTGGCAAAGAAAAAAGAAAAAAATTTTATTGCCAAATGGTAAAACTGCTATTGACAAAAGGGAATTGAGGAATTAATATATTACCAAAAGGTAATGTAAACGGCGGTGAGCAAAGATGGAACCAACATTTAATCTAGAAAACGTTCTAAGATTTATGAAAGAAAATAACTACACGGAGCAGTCTCTTTCTAAAGCTATGGGAATTAGTTACAGCTACCTTTTTCGGGTATTGAGAAGCAAGAGACAGCCAGGAAGAAAATTCTTTGAGGGGTTAATGCATGTTGGAATGCCTCCAGAAGAATTTTTTTTACAAAAATCATTCCCAAAAGGTAACACAAAGGGATCTTCCCCAATCCCCGACCTAACCAGCCTGGCCACCGGGACGTTGGGGTAGGGATCATGCAAAACAAAATCAAAATCACCCGTACATTTTCAGATGACCCGGAGGATCACAAAAAAGCGGCGGCTGCTCTCTTGAAAGCTCTTCTTGCGCTCCAAAAAAGAGAGCAGGCGGAGAAACAGGATAAGCAAGCTAACTGCTCTTCGATAATTTCATAAGGGAGGTGAAGGAGTGAAAGCCAGTTGTGAAACGGTCCGGGAATTGCGCCGGCCAAGAAGCCGGGAGCGGAGGACGCGGCGGGTCTGGAGGCTAAAGAAATGTAAACCCCTTTTATTTGCGGTGGCGGTGATTGCTGCAGCCGGGGCAATGGCTCCGTTTGTGCTCTGGATTGCCGGGTGGTTGAGATGAACAAAGATGACTTCAGAGCTTGGATTGTATCCTTGTTATTTATTTTGTTTGTATGGATCTACATGGCGATAGCCTTCTGGATGGTTGGGTTACTGCCAATAAAGTGAGGGAGGAAGTTTCCCCGGCGCCGGTACCTGACACCGGGGTGGAGGTGGGGTAGGAAGTATCCTACCAAATTAAACCACAGGCAAGGGGGTGAGACAATGTTAAAAAGCGCAAGAAAAGCAGCTGGATTGAGCATAGAACAGGCAGCTTTTAAGCTCCATATCGGCATGAGGACGTTGGTAAATTATGAGACCAAGAATATGGCTCCACCCGATGTACTCATTGACATGGAACAAGTATACGGTAGTCCCAACCTTCACGCAGTTTATTGCTCAGATATGTGCCCAATTGGGCAAAAATATGCGTGCAAAGTGGAAGACAAGGGGATCGCGGTAGCGACCCTAAAGCTGTTGAAGGAAATTAACGAGGCTCGGGAAGTTGTTCGCGGGGAATTGGTTGATATAGTCAGCGACGGAGATATTGGAAAGCATGAAACAGAACAGTTTAGACACGTAATGCAACATCTTTTGTTACTTAAAAAACAAATAGCGGCCATAGAGGCCCAGGCCGCGGATATAGTTCCGGAGATAATCCAGGAACAAAAAAAGACGGCTTGCTAAGAAGACCGTCCATTTAAACACCTAGAAACATTATATCGCAAAACTTAACGTAGTTAAATAGCAATCTCCTCTCCCTTTCTATAGGACCGGGTTCTACCGGGCCCGGTCCGAGAAAATTACTTGCCTAAAGGGGCAAGATGACGACCATAAAAACATACCTTTCAGGGTCGGGAGTGGCGACCCCGACCCGAACATTCTTTTAAATGAGGTGAGAAGATGACAATAGCAACAATACCAAACATGCGCTTAGATACACCACAAATCCTTTGTTCTTGTGGCGAAGTGGCTGAATATCAAGATTTCGACGTTCCCCTTTGCGGCAGATGCCATTTCAGCGCTGAGGTGGATAAATACAGAAAGATGTCCGTTGAAAATATCTATAGCGAAATAGTCGCTCTCCTGGGATACCCCCAGGAGCCGGAAGTTGACGCTAGTGGAGTAAAATTCAAATTTTGGTGCGACGACAACGACAGGGAAAAAATTAAGGAAGCATACAAAATGCTTGTTATGCGGGGATCGAAAAGTGTGTATTGGTCAGGAAACTACCTGGCTTTCAGGATTGGAAGTCTATTCGGAATAAACGTGGAGTAGGAGGTTACAAACGTGAACGAAGCGGTTTTAAAGCTGGAGCGTTTTTTAACTGACGACATTACCACTGAAGGGGCGGAAAAACAATTTAAGATCGAAACCAAAGAGCAGGCTAATTGGGCCATGCGTAAGATTGCAAACATAGAAAAAGACCGCTCCGAAACAAGATTAGCCGCCCAGTCAGAGATTGAACGGGTAGAGGCCTGGTTAGAGAACGAAGAAAAACGGGCTGACCAAGCCCGTGAATACCTGGACTTTCTATTAGAGGATTACCATCGGCGGCTTTTAAAAGAAAACAAGAAGGCTAAAACCATACAGCTTCTACATGGAGTGTTACAGCTTAGGGCGCAGCAGCCGGAATTCACTAAGGATGATGAAAGGCTACTAACCTGGGCGAAAGAAAACAGGCCGGAATTGGTTGTTACCCCTCCACCTCCGGAACCAAAGCTGGACTGGGCGGGGCTAAAGAAGATCATCAAGGTTGTGGACGGCAAGGCTATGGATCCTTCCACAGGTGAGATTATTCCCGGGATTACTGTAATTGAGCGGTCTGAGAAATTCAATATTAAGGTATCGGGGGTGTAGATATGGCCTTAGAAAAACGCAAAGCGCAACGGCGGCAAGTAAAGCCTAAGGTTGGGTTGGCCGGTTCCTCCGGAGCCGGAAAGACATACTCAGCCCTACGTATGGCCTACGGGTATACCAGCGATTGGTCAAAGATTTGCCTCATCGACACTGAAGCTGGTCGGGGAGAGTTGTATGCCGATACTACCATCAAAGGTATTTACATTGGTGAATATGACTACATCAGACTAGACCCGCCATTTGAGCCAAGGCGCTATATCCAGGCGATTAAGACCGCCGAGGCCGACCCCAACATAGAAGTAGTTATCATAGACAGCATGTCTCACGCCTGGACGGGTACTGGCGGGATGCTGGATATGAAAGACGCTTACTCAAAAGATTCCAAAGAGAACAGCTTTACCGTCTGGCGCAAAGTTACGCCTGAGCACAATAACCTGGTTGACACCGTCTTGCGTTCCAGATGCGCGATATTCGCTACTGTGCGCAGCAAAACAGAATACGTCATTGAAGACGTCAATGGCAAAAAGGTTCCTCGTAAGATCGGCATGGCGCCGGTATTTCGGGATGGCTTGGAGTATGAGTTTACGGTTTTCATGGAAATGTCCCAGGACCACTATGCCAACGCCAGCAAGGACAACACCGGCATATTTGAGGGCGTTCCTTTTATTCCCACCGAAGAGCACGGTAAGGCCTTGCGCGGTTGGCTGGAATCCGGCAAGGGTGAACCTATTACACCGCCTCCATTGCAACAACCGAAGCAAAAAGCGCCCAACAATGGACAAGAAGAAAAATCTTCTCATCAAGCGCCAGCGGTATCACAACCAGGTGAATCATCTAACGGCAAAGGCAGCAAGGATTTAAACTGGGGTATTTTCTGGAAGTCAGCCGGCGGTCTGGGATATGATGAGTTTCTTGCCCATGATGTCGCCAAGACCGTATTTAATAAACCTAATCTTCAATCGCTTACCGAGGTCATCACCACACAAAAGCAACTAAATGAATTTCTTAGCCAGCTGGCCAAAAGAAACGCCTCCGAAAGAAATTCTACGGGGGCGCAGTCCCACCTGATAACGCAAGAGTAATAGCGCGGGGATAGGGGAAGGCATAAGGATTGATTTATCACTGTTAATTGCAATTTTCAAAAGCATTGCAACACCTTCAATATTTTCGAATTAAATTCAACATCAAATAATAATTTTCCTTCAGGATTGGAGACATAGGAATGGGACGTAAAGTTTTTATAACAAGCGATATGTCGAGCGATGAAAAGCTAATAGAGGTTGCAGAAATTGATTCCAATATTGCAGTTCTCTGGCCATGGTTCTTAACTACCTTTGATGATTGGGGCCGGGCAAAAGCCTCTAGTAAAAAAATAAAAGCAAAAGTGTTTCCTATGTTTTCGTCCGTTACAGTTGAAATTATAGAAAAATCATTAAACATTTATGCGCAGGTGGGATTAATAAAACTATATGAAATCAACGGAAAGCGTTATATGGCCATAAATAATATAGACACCTGGTATAAATGGCAAACGCATATAAGAACATCAAAAAGGGAGAAGGATGATTCGCGTATACCAGCTCCTCCAAAAGAAGATACGCGAGATTGCGCGCAAATGCGCGAAGGTGAGCGCATTTGCACACCTTCACCTTCACCTTCACCTTCACCTTCACCTTCACCTTCACCTTCACCTTCGGATCAAGATCAAGAAGAAGCGGACGCTTACGAACAAATGTACGACGAAAACGTCAAGCGCATTCACGCTGCTCTTGAAAAAGCGGGGATGTTTTTCCCGAATAAAATTCAGATAGACAAGCTATGTCAATGGGTTACAGACGGCATGGATATTGAGGCCATAGAATATGCCTGCGAATGCGCGGCAATGGCAAGCGCTAAGGATGTGAGATACATTGAAAAAATTTTATCCCAATGGTTCAAGGACGGCGTAAGAACTAGGCAACAGGCCGAGATAAAGCAGCAGGAGTTCAAGGAATCTAAGAGACGAAGGCATCCCAAGGAGATACCAAAGCCTCAGGAATCACGGTTTAAAGATAATTCTGGGAGGATAACTATTCGATGACACCGTTAGAATTCGCTCGAAAATACTTACCAAACCACAAGCAAAAAGGAGACGAAATACAAGCCATTTATTGTCCTTACTGCCACGGAGGACAACATGGAGATAAATATACTTTCGCCATGAATGCGCAGACTGGCACATTTAACTGCAAACGTGGCTCTTGTAGCGTATCCGGATCTTTTGAGAAACTCTGCAAAGATCACGGCGAAGAAACAACCAGGTGGCGCAATTATGAAACAACGCAGCGCCGGAAAAATTATATAGCCCCAAAAACTAAGTCAAAAACCCTATCTTCTACGGCGGAAAAATATCTTCGCTTACGCAGACTCACTCCGGCGTCCTGGGAGAAGTACGGCGTTGGCAGCGACGAAAAAGGCAATATCGTCTTCCCGTATTATGAAAATGGTCAACTTGTTATGGTGAAATTCAGGCCGGCCAGAAAGATAAACAAGGGCATGCGTAAAATGTGGCGAGAGGATGGCGGCAAGCCTGTCTTTTGGGGTATGGATTTATGTAAGCCTGAATTGCCTCTTGTTATTACGGAAGGGGAGATAGATACACTTTCCCTTGCTGAGTGTGGTATTAAAAACGTTGTCTCTATCCCCTCCGGCGCCGAAGATTTAACTTGTTTTGATCTCTGCTGGGATTGGGCGCAACAGTTTAAAAAAGTTATCCTCTGGGTGGATACAGACGCGCCAGGGCAGGAACTTCAACGTAAATTAATCAACCGGTTAGGAGCTTGGCGTTGCTGGGTAGTTAATTCGCCCCGAAAAGATGCCAATGAGGTGCTTTACAGGGACGGCAAGGAGGCAGTTTTAAAGGTTTTTAATGAAGCCGTGGAAGTCCCTATTGTCGGCCTAATACGCCTCGCTGATGTGAAAAAAGTTGACCTCGCCAGCATAACACGAGCAAAAAGCGGTATCCATGGGCTAGACAAAGCAATAGGTGGGTTTATCATGGGTGAGTCCACTATATGGACAGGTATTAACGCCTCTGGCAAAAGTACTCTTCTAGGGCAAATCCTTCTTGACGCAATAGACCAAGGATTCCCGGTCTGTGCTTACTCCGGGGAGCTTCCGGCGCACATATTCCGTTATTGGATTGATTTACAGGCTGTTGGCCCTGGGGGAATTGAGGCAAAATATGATTCCATACGGGAGAAAGAATCATTCCATCCAAAGCCGGAGGCAACAAAGAAAATTCGTAATTGGTACCGAGATATGTTCTTTTTGTACGACAGTTACGGCAAAGTTACCAGCGAAAGCATCTTTGAGATATTTGAGTATGCGCATCAACGATATGGTTGTCGGGTATTTGCGATCGACAATCTAAAAAAAGTTAACCTTTCGGCCAGCGAAAGCAATTACTACCGTAAACAAGAAGATTTCATCAATACCAGCATTGAGTTTGCAACAAGACTTGATTCTCATATCCATATTGTGGCACATCCCCGGAAGACGCAGGGTAGAATTGAAAAAATGGATGTAGGCGGATCTGGCGGTATAACTGATTTAGGGCATAATGTTTTAGCGGTTCACCGACTGGCCGAAAAGGAAAGCCAGGAAAGCAATTGCGATAGTATCCTTGAGGTCATGAAAAACAGATTCAATGGAGTCCAGGATGTCGATATACAACTTAACTTTGATAATCGTTGTCGGCGTTTTTATATGGCCAGCGAACAGGGCGCGTTTAAGAAGTACGGTTGGGAAACAACTAAATTTGAAGAGACGGATTTTGTGTATTCCGAAGATCAATTACCATTCTGAGGAGGAAAACATGGATCTTTTTGAGTTAATGATTCAAAAAGCAATAATTGATCTCATGTCTCGCTTTTCCTTAGAGGCATGGGAATTTGCGAAATTAAAAGAGCCTGGTTTTGTAGAAAAATTACAGAAACTTTATTTTGTGGATTTATACCAAGCTTGGCAGGAACGAGATAAGACAAAATTTAGAATAATATTGGCGCAATGGTATTCCAAGCAAAGACGGTGGTTTGACGCTTATAATGCGTTAGGAGGCAAAAAAGTATGCTAAAAGGGCTAAGAGCCAATTAACCACATGGAGGTAATTCCATGGCCGGCCAATCTGGTCGCAACCTAAGCATATCTAAGTCAAAACTAGGCAAACCCCGGTTCCCGTTCGAGCGTTCAGATGTGGACAACAGTTACGCCGGAGCGGGGCCGGTAATAACGTATACTCTATCAGCCGAAGAAATCGCGGCGAAATACGGAGCGCCGCCAGCCAAAAAGAAGCCGCGGACCGGCTGGCCGAAAAAGGTCTTCCGTGATGAACTGGTCGATGCGCTGCGCCATACTCAGAAGTGGACACTGGCGATGGAGGCGCTTGGGATTGGGAGAATGCAGATGCTCCACATGGTGCATTTATACAATATCCGAGAGAACGAATGGAAAAAGGAGGTTAACGCCGTGGCTGAAATGTATTCCGCTGGCAGCGATAATACTGTGAATAGCGAAACTGCCGTTTTGAGTAACGAAACCTTTGATTTGAGTAACGAAACTGCCGTTTCGTTTGAAAATAACACGGACAACCCCGCACCA
>CAZUST010000013.1:0-1425 GCA_964623335.1 uncultured Candidatus Saccharibacteria bacterium | reverse complement strand
TTTGAGTAACGAAACTGCCGTTTCGTTTGAAAATAACACGGACAACCCCGCACCATCCCTGGAGCGGAAAAAGACAAATCTTGAAATCGCTAGAGAAAAATTACCCAAAGAAGAACTTATTCAGCTTAAAGAGCAGGGATTTTCTGATAATAAGATTCTTGGAAAGTTTAATATTCATCCCGATACTTTTCACAAGCTGAAAAAAGAATACGGGCTGATGGGCGTGACGATTAACGCAAAGCCTGAAGAAGCGCCAGCTGGCACATATATCACCCTTGCCCAGGCGCTGGAAATGCAAAAAGAACTCCAAGATGATATAAGATGCCTTGAATTGATTGCCCCTGTTCCTCCGCTTAGCGCGGGAGTATCAAAATTGTTGACAGAACATGGCGTGAAGTGCCGACAAAGACTTGACGATCTTCAAAAAGCTTTTGAAAATACAAAAATACGAATATAAAACGGGAGCCGCACAGGAGGTCAAAATGCCAAAAAGAGACGATTCAATGAACGCGAAACTTGCATTTTCTTATTACCTGTACGTTGTTGGCAAGCACTTGCGTGATAACTCGGCGCTCACTTACAGCAAAGCTGGCGTAAAACAATTCTTGAAAAAACGGCTTAGGCAAAACATAACGCCACGAAAATTTGACGCAACCGTTAACGACGTGTATAGAATCCTAGAAGAACATAGCGCGACAAGGGAGGAAAGTCAATGTCAGACGACTCAATCCGCGGCACAGGCGTAAAAAATTACGCCCGAAAAATAGATCCTGTAAAGCTTCTTGAAAACATAGGCGTCAAAAGCAGCCAGTACGAACAAAGCGGCGAAAAGTTTTTCCTTGACGAATTTGCCTACCGAAAAGTTGTATTAGTAACCGGAGTTGACCATTTTCTTATTGAGGGTGTGAAAGCGTTTCAAAGATGGGGATTCTGGTGGATAAGGAGGGGATTCGATGTTGACGGTAACTAGCTGGAGTGAACTGGCGAGTAAAATAGCGGAGTTGGCAAATAAAATAAAAGCTATGAAAGATGAGAACCAAGAACTAAAAAAAGAAAATACAGAACTACAGCTACAAATTAAGATGTTACGTGAAGCTTTAGCGGGAAAAATAAAATTAAAAAAGGTGCCGGAATGAAGTCGCCAGTAACCTATCTCTCCGAAGCCGATGTCTTAACCCAAGTTCGCGATTACCTCCGCGCCAAGGGCTTTTACGTTATGCGGATTCATCAGTCCCTGGGCAGCCAGAAAGGAATTAGTGATTTAATCGCGATTAAAGATGGCTGGGTAATTTTCATTGAGTGCAAGAGTCAGCACGCCAAATCAAGGCAGTCAGGAGAGCAGTTGATTTTTCAACAACAGATCGAAAAGCATGGCGGGATTTATGTACTGGCTAGATCATATGAGGACGTGGAAAGGGCGATAAA
>CAZUST010000012.1:0-31930 GCA_964623335.1 uncultured Candidatus Saccharibacteria bacterium | reverse complement strand
GCACCACGGGCAACGGGTGCCAATATTACACGGCTTCCGAAGGCGGTAACTTCTATAAGACTGCGGTACCGACAGCTCTGGGAGCAGGAGCGGGTGGTTGCGCGGTCCAGCCCTAGTCTTATTTCCTCATCAGAATACCTCGGGGCTTTGCCCCGGGGATGAATGGCGGGGAATCAAACTTTTCCGATCGCGGAGTGCTTAGCGAAGCGTCGGAATACCTCGAGGCTTTGCCTCGAGGTAGTTTATTTCAGAGAACAGCTTTCGCGAAAAGCGGAAGCTGTTTTTTAAATACGCGACGATCTATTGGATTTGTTGCCGAATTGATTTTGGCGGCAATTTCCATCTTTCGACGGCGCCCAATTCGTCAATCGTCGGCAGACTTGAATATAGAAAATATTAATTCCATTAAAAAATATAAATTCGATTCGCTGGTAATATGTACAAAAGAGTTGCGTTAATGATTTATGTTCTTTATAATTATATTAAAAGATTTACGCGGAAATATTCAGCCGTTATTTCCATTCCATTCTTTGTCCGGAGCGAAAAATTTGTTGCTTGCCTGCGGGATTGGGACGGAATTAATTACTGCGCACAAGATATCGTGATGTCTCTTGAATCGCGCGGTTCATCGGGTTTTTCAAAATTTTTTTGAAAGCGGGAAACTTGTGAAAAATCGAATTAAAAAAAATAAACAGAGAGAAATTTGTAATTGCAATAAAATTATTCAAAATCGAAATTTTGGAGCTTTTTTGATGATGGCATTGGCGGTATCATTTTTTAGCGTTTGCATAACAGTGCAGATCGTGGCAATCAAATTGGTGGGCGGATATGCCAATTCGAAGAGTTTATACGAGTCAAGCGTTTACGAAAACATCGCCAATAACGGTTTTCTCGGGATTAACGACCGAGATCTGTCTTCTAAATTTTTAGTCGCACCGAAAGTTAAAGCAGGCCGGTCGACCGTGCCGCTGGCGGTAAATTTGTTTGTTTTGCCGCAGTTTTTTTATTTTTTAGCTTTAGTTCGATTTGAAACTTTTTTTTGCTTTTTTTGTTATAAACGCGATCGGTTTCGTATCCGGCCGCCGATATTTTTATCACTAATTCGCGCTAGTTAATCGGTTCGGTTCAGGCTGTTTTTATAAGGTTATAACAAACATATGATAACTATTCACAAAATAAGAAACGCGGCGGTTTCCGAAGGTAAGGGTTTTACGCTTATTGAATTGCTGGTAGTTATCGCGATTATCGGTATCTTGGCAGGCATGGTAATGGTGTCGATGTCCGGGGCCAGATCAAAGGCGCGCGACGCGCGGCGTTTATCGGATATGCGGCAATTGATATCGGCGCAGGAAATGTACTACGGACAATACGACGCATATTTACAGTCGGCGACCTATCCCGCGGCAATCGGCTCTTATTTGACGGCGACGCCAAGCGATCCAAATGGCGGGGCGTACAGCACGGTTTCCAACGCGGCAGATGGTACTAAGTTCTGCTATTACACGGTGTTGGAAAACGCGAATAAGACGGCGAATGGTTGCACCACGGGCAACGGGTGCCAATATTACACGGCTTCCGAAGGCGGTAACTTCTACAAGACCGTGGCACCGACAGCTTTGGGAGCAACGGTAAATACCACTGGTTGCGCAGTCCAGAACTAGTTTTATTCATCCGTTGGAATACTTCGGGGCTTATTGGTTCGAGTACAAATCACCTGGCAATCAGTCCCCGGGGCGGTTTATTCGTATTTAAACGGTTCCGGTTTAAGAAAAGGA
Source organism: uncultured Candidatus Saccharibacteria bacterium (assembly GCA_964623335.1). Taxonomy (GTDB): domain Bacteria; phylum Patescibacteriota; class Minisyncoccia; order Minisyncoccales; family UBA5738; genus UBA5738. The sequence continues at coordinate 30,155 of CAZUST010000012.1, read as the reverse complement.
GCCGTTTTTGTTTGTTCCGATTCGTGATAAAATTTACCTAGGCGGGCCGCAATATCACTAATTTTAGATACCTGATATGGACGTGTTTTTCTGGTGTTCATCTTTTATCTTTTTGATTGTCGGAATCATTATCGGCAGTTTTTTAAACTGCGTGATTTGGAGGTCATATTGCGGCGAGAGCGCGGCCAAGGGCAGATCGTACTGTCCCAAGTGCCGTCACAGTTTGGCATGGTATGATCTGGTACCGGTAGCAAGCTTCTTTGTTTTGAGAGGGAAGTGCCGTTATTGCGGTAAGCCGATTTCGTGGCAGTATCCGATCGTGGAATTGGCGACGGCGTTTATGTTTTGGGCGACGGCAGTGGTTTTAACGCCGCAGATATTATCGGGTTATTTTTCAATTTTGTTATTGGTTAAGCTTTTGGCATATTGGTTTTTTTTCGCATCGTTAATGGTGGTGCTGGTGGCCGATCTCAAATGGTATTTCATTCCTGACGGGGCGATTCTTACGGGAATAATCGCGGCGGCGGTTTATACTTTTATAAATGCGGGCGGCGGATATCCGTGGCGTTTTTTTGATTTCGACATGGTTAGAGCGGCGGTTTTTTCGGCAATCGCGGCCGCCGCGGTTTTTTTGGCGATATTCGCGGCGTCGCGCGGAAAGTGGATCGGATTTGGCGACGTAAAATTCGCATTCCTTATGGGGTTGGCGTGCGGATTTCCCGGAATACTCATCGCAATGTTTTTCGCCAATTTTTTTGGTGCTATACTGGGATTAGCGCTAGTGGCGCGGGGAAAGAAAAAGATGTCTTCCCAGGTACCGTTCGGGCCTTTTCTGGTGGCGGGAACGGTAATTGCGATCTTTTTTTCGGATCATATTTTAAATTGGTATATTTCTTTGACATTTTAACATAAATGCAGACGGGATTTTCCAAAAAAAGAGTTGGGCTGGGCGAAGGCGGTTTTAAAAACCGCGGCTTTACGTTGATAGAATTGATGGTGGTGTGCGCGATAATCGCGATCTTGAGCGTTTCCGTGACGGCGAATTATCATCAGGGTGATCGCGAGTTGGGATTGGAGCTGGCGGCCGGCAAACTTGCCCAAGATTTGCGGCGGACGCAGGAATGGGGATATTCGGCGCATCAGTTTGCGGGAGTATCATTTGCCGGTTATGGAATAAACATCGTCAAGGGAGGCACGACTTACGCGCTTTATACCGACAATAATGCCAATGGCCGCTACACTTCTTCAACCGATTCGATCCGGGAAACGGCAGTATTGGATAATAATTTCAAGGTAAGCGATATTAAGCCTTGCGGACCCGCGGATACTTGCGGCACGCTGTCTTCTTTGAGCGTTAATTTTATTCCTCCGGATCCCGGGGTATTGATAACCAATTCAAGCGGTACCTCGTACGACGCGGCGACGATAGTTTTGGGGATTACCGGCACTTCAACCACCCGTTCGGTGGTCGTTAACCGTTCAGGTTTGATCTATGTTGAATAACACCATTATAGAAAACCGAGAGTTTTGCGGCGAAGCGGCGGGATGGCCGGGCGGCCGGGGCAGTCGTGCCGGTTTTACCCTGGTTGAGGTTTTAACGGCGCTGTTTTTGGTAATGGTGGGGATCAGCAGCGCTTACGCTTTGGTTAATCGATCTTTGGCGATGACGAAAAGCGCGGCATTGGAAGTGACGGCAGCCTATCTGGGTAAGGAAGGGATTGAAATCGCGCGCAGTATTCGTGATGACAATTATTTAAAAATACTTTACAGCGAGAGCGGATATGACGGAACAGATGCTTGGCGGAGCGGACTTTATTGTACCGCTCTGGACAATTGTCCGGTTAAGACCAATTGTATAAACGGTTGCGCGGCCGATTACGCATCGGATAGCCTTTCAACGAGCCATGTCGGCCAAAAATTGCGGCGTAACGCCGCGACGGGATTTTTCGATTATTCGGGAACCGACCAGTTGCTTTACACAAGAACCATTACGGTCAAGCCGGTGGCGGATTATTTGAATGTCGGTGTTTTGGTGCAGTGGAACGAAAGAGGCGTTTCGCGTTCTTTGACGGTCGAGGAAAATCTTTATAACTGGTGGCCGCAATAGCATGCAATTTTTTAAAAAAACAAAATTTATAAGCAAGCGCAATATGCCGCACCGGGCGGGTTTTACTTTGGTCGAGATAATGGTTTCGATGGCGATATTTTCGCTGACAATGACGATCGTGATGCAATTGTTTTTTTATTCGCTGAAAATGCAACGGCAAATGGCGGCACGCACCGAATTGATAAATGAGCTTTCTTACAGTATGGAGCGTATGTCGCGCGGAATTAGAATGGCGCAAAAGGATACTGCGGGAACCTGTATCGGCCAAAACGAGAATTATCAGCGTTCCGTGGATTCCTACGGCGATCACGTGAAATTTTTGACGCCGGATACGTCTTTCGCTTCTTCGAATGCGGTTGATTGCGTAGAATATTATTTGGGCCATCCGGCGGATTATCCGGCGGGAGTGGTGGCATTGATGGAATCGCGCCACAACGCGGGCGGAGCATTTTCGGATTACGCGTTGCCGTTGACGTCGCCGATGGCAGATATCCAGTCGTTTGCGGTGATGGACCGCGGCTGGTCGCAGGACGATACGATCCAACCGCGAGTGATCCTGCATCTGAAGGCCTTTGATGCCGAAGGGCAGGAGATGGAAGTTCAGATGGCGGTTTCCCAGCGCAATAGCGATATCCGTTATTAATCCGGCGGAATACCCCGATGCTTTGCGTCGGGGGATGAATGGCGGATAATCAAACTATCGCTACTTTGGGCAATAGTTTATTAATCGCATGGAAAGAATAATCAAAAAAATCAAAGAATTGGCCGAGATCAACCGTTCGCGCGGCCGCAAGGGAATCGCGATCTATCTGGCGGCAGTTACTTTGTCGATTGTGATGACCGTGGCTTTGGGGGCGAGTTTGATCGCGACTTACCAGCTTAAGAATGTCAATGAAGCGGGTAAATCGGTGATCGCGTTCGCGGCGGCCGAGACCGGGATCGAGTGGGCTTTGGTTTATATCGATGAAACGAATTATGCGACCGGATGTCCGCAGAACGCAACTTTGGGCAACGGGGCAACCTATTCGGTGACGTGCAATCTATGCGGCGCGGACAATGCATATATTTGCATCCGGTCGGAAGGGAAATATAAAGAAACCCAGAGGACGATCAAAATCCAACGCTAGCCGGGATTGCCGGCTCCTGAATTTTAAAGGTGCAATTCTTTGCGGCAGACGATTGACGGCAGGAGGAGGAAAATCTAAAATCTTTGTATGACAAAACAGGAAGCGGTCCGAAGGATCAAGAAACTGGTAACCCTTATCAACCGTTACCGTTACGAGTACCATGTCCTTGACCGGCAGGAGATCTCGGATGAAGCATTGGACTCTTTGAAAAAAGAGCTTTTTGATCTTGAAAACAACTATCCCGATCAGATAAGGCCGGATTCGCCGACCCAGCGGGTGGGCGGCAAAGCATTGGATAAATTCGTAAAGTACGCTCATAAAACGCCGATGCTGTCGTTTGACGACGCGTTCTCGATCCAGGACATGACGGATTGGCTGGACCGAGCCAAAAGGCTGCTTTCGGAAGATGAAATCGCGCGGATCGATTTTTTTTGCGAACCGAAACTCGATGGATTGGCGATCGAGCTGGTCTACGAAGAGGGTATATTGAGCGTTGGCGCGACGCGCGGCGACGGACATATCGGCGAGAATGTGACCAATAATTTAAAAACAGTGGAAGCAATTCCGTTGAGGTTGCGCGAAACGGCGGCGATTGCCAAGGAATTGCGAGCCGCCGGTTTGGAAACAATGGCCAAGGAAACGGAAGCGCGAGATTTAAAAGAGGTAGCCGTCCGAGGGGAAGTGATTATTGCCAAGAAGGAATTTGAACAGATAAACAAGGCGCGGCTGAAAAAAGGATTGCCGCAGTTTGCCAATCCGAGAAACCTGGCGGCCGGTTCGATTCGCCAGCTTGATCCGAAGGTAACGGCGGCGCGGCATTTGGACTCCAACTGTTATTCGCTGGCTACGAACCTCGGCCAAAAAAATCATCGGGAGGAGCACGTTTTTTTGGAAGCGGCGGGATTCAAAACCAATAATAAATTCAGCCGATACTGCAAAACATTGAATGATGTTTTCGATTTTCATGAATACTGGTACAAAAATCGCGAAAAGCTTCCCTACGAAATCGACGGGATTGTAGTGACAATAAACGACAACGCCATTTATAAAAAGCTGGGGGTGGCGGGTAAGGCGCCGCGGGGCGCGATCGCTTATAAATTTCCGTTAAAGCAGGCTACGACGATCGTGGAAGATGTTTTAGTACAGGTGGGGCGGACAGGCATGCTGACTCCGGTAGCGGTGTTGAAGCCGGTCGAGGTGGGCGGAGTGATGATCTCACGGGCGACCCTCCATAACGAGGACGAAATAAAAAGGCTGGGATTAAAAATCGGCGATACCGTGGTAGTGGGGCGCGCGGGGGATGTGATACCCGATATTATGAAGGTATTACCGGAATTGCGCACAGGCCAGGAAAAAAATTTCCATATGCCCAAATTTTGTCCGATATGCGGCGGGCCGGTGGTAAAAAAAGACAGCGAAGCGGTTTGGCGGTGTGTCAATACGGAATGTTTCGCGATCCAGGAGCGCAATTTGGGGCATTTTGTTTCGCGGGCGGCGTTTAACATTGACGGACTAGGGCCGAAGATCATCGAGCATCTGATCGACAAGGGTTTGATTCGTGACGCGGCGGATATTTTCCAGCTCAAAGAGGGCGATCTTATTCCTTTGGAGAGATTTGCGGAAAAATCGGCAAAAAATCTTATCGAAGCAATAAAATCGAAAAAAACCGTAACTTTACCAAGATTTGTTTACGCGCTGGGTATTCGCAATGCAGGGGAGCAGACGGCGCGGGCATTAGCGGACAAATTCTTGAGTTTTGCAAAGATCAGCCAAGCATCATTGGAGGATCTGCAAGCAGTACCCGATGTCGGGCCGGTGGTGGCCGAGTCGATACACCGGTGGTTTTTATCGGCTAAAAACCGGGCATTGGTGGAAAAGTTATTTGCCGCCGGAGTGACGATCGAGCCTTACCAAAAAATCGGCGGAAGATTCGAAGGAGTGAGTTTCGCGGTAACCGGAACCTTGGAGACAATGAGCCGCCAGGAAGCCAAAGACCGTATCCGCGAGTTGGGGGGTGAGGCGGTTGAGTCGGTTTCTAAAAATACCGACTATGTGGTGGCGGGCGCGAATCCCGGTTCGAAATATGAAAAAGCTGAAAAACTGGGGGTGAAGATTATCAGCGAAAAAGAGTTTTTACGATTGATCGGCAACCGACAGGCTTAGGATGTTTTCACGAATAATATCCACGTTATACCCGTGTCTTTACCTTATATTTCAAATTTCCCCCGATCGCGATACTCTCATCGCAATCGCCGCCGCGCTTCAAATATCGCTCGGTCGAAAATTCGAAATCCGGAGACAAATTCGCGAGCAATATCCGGATATTATTCATGAAAGTTTGCTCAAATAATCCCAATGGCGTTTTCCGCCAAAGAACAACGGAATACCGTTTAATCCAGAAAAGTGAATACAATAATTTCCCATTTTAAGCGGTTTGATTGGGTGATGGCATTTTCCGCCGTTTTTTTAGGGTTGTTCGGACTATTGTCACTTTACAGCAGTTCCCGGTACGAGAATGATTTTTCGAATTTTACAAAACAAGCGATATTCTTGGGGGCGGGATTCGTTTTGATGATATTGTTCAGTTTTTTTGACTGGCGGCTGTTCCGGGAAAGCTCGGCGACAATCCTTTGGCTTTATTTCATAACGATATCGGCTCTGGCCGGTTTATATTTTTTCGGATCATCTAATCGCGGAGTGCGGACATGGTATGATTTGGGACCGGTAACGCTGGATCCTATTGAATTGTTAAAGCCGGTGCTTTTGATCCTTTTGGCCAAATATTTTTCCAAGCGCCATGCGGCGATATACCAGATACGCCATGTTTTGTTAACGGGTTTTTATGTGGCAATTCCCGTGATATTGATATTTTTCCAGCCGAATTTGGGTCCGTGTTTGGTGATCGTGGCATTGTGGCTCGGAATGCTGGCGATTGCCGGGATAAAAAAGCGGCATGTCGCGTTACTGCTGGCGGGATTTTTGATAATGCTGGCGTTGGGCTGGGCGTTTTTTCTTAAGGATTACCAAAAAGCGCGAGTGATGAGTTTTTTCGTTCCCACCGCTGATCTGCTGGGGGCGTCATGGAGCCAAAACCAATCCAAAATCGCGGTTGGTACCGGCGGATTGGCGGGCAAGGGATTGGGGCAGGGATCGCAAACGCAATACGGATTCCTGTCGGAACCGCAAACGGATTTTATTTTCGCGGCGATTGCCGAGGAATTCGGGCTTTTGGGGGCGGCGCTTTTGTTAGCGGCGACACTTTTTCTTATTTGGCGCTTGACTCGCGCGGCATTGTCGGCGCAGGATAATTTTTCGCGATTGTTTTTGGCGGGATTTGCGCTTTTGTTGGCGGCGGAAGCGGCAATCCATATCGGAGTCAATGTCGGTTTTCTGCCGATTATCGGGCTGCCGTTTCCTTTAGTGAGCTACGGCGGTTCGAATTTATTGGCGACATTCGCGATGATCGGAATAGCCGAGCGGATAGTATCTTCACCGTTGATTGCCATCAAGCAGGATTCGTTTTAGCGGGGTTTTCCACAGTTTTTTTGACGTTGATCGTTTGTTTTGCCGCCGCGGCGGATATATAATAAATCTACCGATTGATTTTTTTAAGTTGCCAATCAGCTGATTTTTCGGAGAAATCGTATTACCGAAATTAAAGATAAAATATGATAAAAAAAATACCTAAGGCGGCGGTTTATCTTGCGTTGTTCCTGACGCCGCTTTTTACTCTGCCGTTTACAAGCAACGCGCTTGATTTTCAGAAACAATTCTTGTTGTTTTTAGTGACGAGCGTCGGATTGGTTTTTTGGGCTTGGAACGCGATTAATGAAAAAAAACTGGAGATCAATTTGAATCCGTTGCATTTTTTTGTCGGAGCGTTTGTGGCGGTGATTTTCGTGTCGAGTATTTTTTCCTTGTACCGATACGGAAGTTTGTGGGGATGGCCGTTGCCGGTGGCGGAGAGTTTTATCACGTTGCTAAGCTTGGCATCTTTGTATTTTTTGACGGTCAACAATTTTAAGAAAAACGAATTGCATAAGCCGATCGCGGTGTTGTCGGTGTCGGCGGCGATCGCGGCGGTTTACGCGATTATCCAATCTTTCGGCGAAAAGATCGGATTTTATTTATTGCCATTTTTGAGCTACACAAAAAATCCTTCTTTTAATACGATTGGGACGACCAACAGCCTGTTGATCTTTATCGCGATCATTTTGGCGACGATATTCCCGCTGGCATTCATTTCCCGGAGCAAGTATCACCGTTTATTAAAATGGTGTTCCGGGATAATCTTTTTAACTTTGGTATTTTTCAACGGAATCGTGACAATTTATTTTCCGAGCAAAACGACTGTTTCGGGATATGATCTTTCGCTCGTGCCGTGGATCGTTTTGGCGGTGAGCGCGTTGGCGGTTTTTATTTTTTCGATCAACGACCAGAAATTTCTGCACAAAAATAATAACGCGAAAAATGCTTCGTTTATCCTATTGATGGTGACGATTCTGTTTTTGGTTTTTAATATCTTCGCCAAGGACGTCGTGGCGCGCATGTACGGCGATTTGGATAATGCTTTGGGGGTTCGCGTCGCGACCGAAGCCAGCTTGTCGCAATCCGGTTCGGCCGATATCGCGGTCAATACCCTGAAACAGTCGGCGCAAAATTTTTTCTTGGGGTCGGGACCGGGGACTTTCAATTATGATTACATCAAATTCAAGCCCGCGCAGATCAACCAGGATAACGTCGGATGGCAATTGACATTTTTTTCGGCCGTGTCGGAATTTACAAATCGCGCGGCGACGACGGGTTTACTGGGCATAATCGCATTGCTGTTGATCATTGTCGCGTGGACCATTGAAGGTTTTCGAATGCTGACGAGCGAGGAAAATGAAGTGGGATTGCCTCTGGCGGTTTTCGTGGGCTGGCTGGGCGTGGCCGTGGCGATGTTTTATTATCCTTTCAACGTGAGTTTGGAGATGCTGTTCTGGTTTTTCTTGGCGGCGATCGTAGTAATGGACGAAAAGAAGATGGTTTCGTTGCCGTTGCGTTCGGTTAGATTCAGCTACGCGGCATCGTTGGGGTTCGTCGGTTTGGTAGCTTTGGAAATTGGTTTACTGGTCTGGAATGCCAAACATTATTATGCCGAAGTCGAATATCTTGGGGCAATTAAAGCGTTACAGAGTCAAAATACGGCAACCGCAATCCTAAAAATGGAAGCGGCGGCGGACGCAACCGATAGGTTGCAGGATAATTATCTGATTGGATTAGCGCAGATATATCTGGCGCAAGCTGAGAACGAAGTGGGCAAGAACGGCAAAGATAGCGACAATCAAGCGGCAATACAGGCGGCGATGCCGTATTTGCAAAATGCGGTAAAGAGCGCAATGCAAAGCACCGAAGCGGCCAATCCCAATAATTCGGTCAACTGGGCGGCTCGAGGTTACATTTATCGCCGTTTGATCGGAGTGAGCGACGGTTTCGATACATGGGCGCTTGATATGTATAACAAAGCATTGCAATTGGAACCTTCCAATCCGGTATTGTGGAACGAGATCGGCCAGATATATGTGGTGAAAAACGATTTGGATAAAGCCAAAGAGATGTTCAATAAAGCAGTGGATTTGCGGCCGCAATATATTGACCCTCATTATTATCTGGCGCTGATCGACGATAAGCAGGGGGATAAAGAAGGCGCGATCACCGAGCTGCAAACAATTTTGTCGCTGTTGAATCCGACGGTAGACAAAGATTCGATTGATAACATCAATAAAGCAATCGATAATTTGAGATCCGGCAAGTCGTTAAGCGGCCAGGATGCCGGAGCGGCGGCGATATCGAAACAACCGGTTCCGGAGGCGGCTCAAGACGCCCCGATTATTGAAGGAACCGGCGGGAGTATCCAGAGTACTAGCGGCCAATCGGCCAATCCTGCGGTTCCCGCGGCTAATGGAGCGGTATCCGAGCCGGAGGCACCAAGAGATGGTGGGGGCAGCCCAGTCAATCCTTAGTTTTAAGGCGGTTCCCGCGAATAAATCACGTTTTGCTTGCGTATTCGCTTCGCCTTTCATTTTTTCTGATCGTGAAATTAATATCGCGCTTTAAATTTCATTCGGTCGGAAAAAGAAATCCGCCGCGAATCCGGCAACCAATTTGATGATTATTATTCGCGAAAACCGCGTAAAATATCGCTTTTCCGGCCTCCTATCGGGCCGGAAAAGCGATCAGACCGTTTTCTTGAACAAGTTTTTGTTGACAATCGACAATTTTTTTGATAATATTTTTACTTGTTGGAACTACGTAGTTAGCTAACTAATTTTACGTTCTTGATCGGGATTCACTTATAATAATTAAGATCAATTTTACCCCAAGAAACCGAAAGGGTATTTTTTCGTTTTTGGTTTGCCGTCTCGAAGCATACGGTGGCTTTGAGACGATGGTTTGCTTAATAATTAAGGGGAGCAAGCGGTTTGGCATACGCTTTTTCCTTCCGTTCGCCGCCGATACCGGCGGCGAGCACGGGGAACGGTGGTGCTACCCGTTAATAAAATATGACAGCGCTCAAAACAAAGGATTTCGGCCGGGCAAAAGTATCGCTGCCTTTGCCGTATTTACTGGTGCTCCAGAAAGAAAGCTGGGATATGTTCTGGGGCAACGATTTGAAAGAGCTCTTTACCGAGATTTCGCCGATAAAGGATTATACCGGTAAAGAAATGGAGCTTTGGATCGAGGATTTCAAACTGGATAAACCTAAATATAAGAATGATCTGGAGGCGCGCATGAATAACGATTCGTTCGAGGCGCCGATTCGCGTCAAGGCTCGCCTGGTAAATCTGAAAACCAAGGAATCCAAGGTTCAGGAGATTTTTTTGTGCGATTTCCCGTTGATGACCGAGCGCGGTACTTTTATCGTCAATGGCGTTGAGCGCGTTTGTATTTCGCAGCTGATCCGTTCGGCGGGAGTGTTCTTTTCGGCCGAGAATATCGGCGGCAAGAACCATTTTGGGACCAAGATCATCCCGAATCGCGGTTCCTGGCTTGAATTTGAAACCGCGCATACCGGTTTTATCGGCGTGAAGATCGACCGCAAGCGCCGCGTTCCCGCGACAACATTGTTGCGGGCTTTTGGCATTGATAACGACGACGCAATCAAGGAGTTATTCGCCGATGTCAACAAGGGCGATGTCGATTATATAGAAGAAACGATCAAAAAAGATCCGACCCACAACCAGGCGGAAGCTTTGGTGGAAATTTACCAGCGTTTGCGCCCCGGCGATCTGGCGACCGCGGATACCGCCAAGGAGTTGATTTGGAACATGTTCTTCAACTTTGAGCGGTATGACCTGTCCAAAGTCGGCCGCTGGAAAATGTGGAAACGTCTGCCTCAACTAAACAAGAAGGACAAAAATAAGGATAAGGTGGAGATCGGAGACCGCGTTTTGACCGTGGAAGACATCGTGGCGGTAGTGCGCGAGATCATCCGGTTGAATAACGATCCAACGGCGAAGCCTGACGAGATCGATCACTTGGGCAACCGGCGCGTGAGAACTTTAAATGAACTTTTGGTGAACCGTTTGCGCATTGGTTTTATGAGAATGGAACGTATCATTAAAGACCGCATGTCGACCTTGGATACGGTGGGCTTGACGCCGATGCAATTGATCAATCCCCGGCCGGTGATGGCGGTAATCAAAGAATTTTTTTCATCTTCACAATTGAGCCAGTTCATGGATAACGAAAATCCGCTGTCGGAGTTGGAACATAAACGCCGTTTGGCGGCGACTGGTCCGGGCGGTTTAACTCGCGAGCGCGCCGGTTTTGAAGTGCGCGACGTGCAGCCTTCGCATTACGGCCGCATTTGCCCGATCCAGACGCCGGAAGGCCCGAACGTGGGCTTGGTAGGCTATCTTGCCTCTTATACCAAGATCAACAACTTCGGTTTTTTGGAAACGCCTTACTTTAAAGTCGATAAGGGCAGGGTGACTGACGAGCTGATTTATATGACCGCCGACGAAGAAGAAAAATACAATATTGCCACGGCGATCGTGCCTTTGGACGAGAAGGGCAATATAATTCCCAAGAAGGTGGAAGCCAGAATTAAGGGAGAGCCGGAAATCTGCGCCAAAGAAGAAATCGATTATATCGACGTATCCCCGCAGCAGATTCTGTCAGTGGGAACCTCTTTGATTCCGTTTTTGCAAAATGATGACGCGAACCGCGCGTTGATGGGTTCGAATATGCAACGCCAGTCGACGCCGCTAATCAAGCCCGATGTGCCGCTGGTAATGACCGGCAGCGAGGAACGCATCGCGCACGATTCGGGCCATATTCTTTTGGCCGAAGGCGCGGGCGTGGTGACGGAAGTTGACGGCAGTCATATCAGCGTCAAATACGACGATAAGGACTTGGGCGAAAAAACATATTATTTGCGCACTTATTTGCGCACGAACCAGTATACTTGCTTCCATCAGAGCGCGATCGTTACAAAGGGGCAGAAGGTGAAGAAGGGGCAAGCGATGTGCGACGGCGGTTCGATCGTGGATGGCCATCTGGCTTTGGGCCACAATGTCCTGGTGGCATTTACTTCGTGGCGCGGCGGTAATTTTGAAGACGCGATCCTGTTGTCGGAGCGATTGGTGGCTAATGATAAGTTCACCACTATCCATATGGAAAATTTCGCCTGCGACGTGCGCGAAACAAAGCTCGGTCCGGAAATGACCACTTACGATATTCCGAATGTTTCCGAAGAAAAGTTGAAGGATTTGGATGAAGAAGGCATTGTGCGCATTGGCGCGGAGGTGAAACCCAATGATATTTTGGTGGGCAAAATTTCACCTAAAGGCGAACAGGAGCTGACCGCGGAAGAGCGTTTGTTGCGTTCAATTTTCGGCGAAAAAGCCAAGGATGTTAAAGACACTTCTTTATTGATGGAACACGGCAAACGCGGCCGCGTGGTGGGGGTAAAGATATTTTCGCGCGAGCAGGGCCATAAACTTGAGTCGGGCGTGATCAAGCGCATTGAGATCGAAATCGCCGAATTGCGCAAGGTGCGCGCGGGCGATAAGCTGGCGGGCCGCCATGGCAACAAGGGCGTTATTTCGCGCATTTTACCGGTGGAAGAAATGCCGTATTTGGAAGACGGTACGCCGGTGGATATCATATTAAATCCGATGGCGGTGGCTTCCCGCATGAATTTGGGGCAGATATTGGAAACACATTTGGGTTACGCGGCCAACGCTCTGGGCTACCACGCGATTACGCCGTCGCTTTCCGGCGCGACCGAAGCCGATATCAAGGCGGAACTCAAGAAAGCCGGATTATCCGAAGACGGCAAGGAGGTACTTTTTGACGGTCGTACCGGTTTGCCGTTTCCCGGAAAAATCACCGTTGGCTATATTTACATGATGAAACTTATTCACATGGTCGAGGATAAGATCCATACTCGTTCGATCGGGCCGTATTCGCTGATCACGCAGCAGCCTTTGGGGGGCAAAGCACAATTCGGCGGCCAGCGGTTTGGTGAAATGGAAGTATGGGCGCTGGAGGGCTACGGCGCGGCGTTTACGCTGCAGGAAATGCTGACGATCAAGTCGGACGATATCGCGGGCCGCGCGGCGACCTACGAAACGATCCTGCGCGGAGAGGAAATCAAAAATCCCAATATTCCGGCGTCGTTCAATCTTCTGGTAAGCGAATTAAAGTCTCTGGGCTTGAGCGTCGAAGTAAAGGAGAGGCCGGCCGAGTAAATGCAACTATTAATCTTTCGCTATTAACCGTTAACAGTAGGAAAAATATAAAAATTCATATTGTTAAGAGTCAAAAGTTAATAGTTAAAAGTTATCAAATTCATGCGAGTAGAAGACTTACAATCAATCAGGATCAAGCTGGCTTCGCCCGAAGAGATATTAGCTTGGTCGCACGGCGAAATCACCAAACCGGAGACCATCAACTACCGCACTCAGCGGCCGGAAAAGGATGGTTTGTTTTGCGAAAGAATTTTTGGACCCGAGCGCGATTACGAATGCTATTGCGGCAAGTATAAGCGCGTCCGCTATAAGGGAATAGTTTGCGACCGTTGCGGCGTGGAAGTTACCAAGTCCAGCGTGCGCCGCGAACGGATGGGCCATATCAAGCTGGCCTGCCCGGTTTCACATATCTGGTTTTTGAGAGGCGTGCCTTCGCGTATCGGCCAAGTTTTGGATCTGCCGATGCAGCAATTAGAAAAGGTGATCTATTTCGCGTCATATATTATTATCAATGTCGTCGACGACGAAAAAAACAAGATCGCCGGCGAAATCGAAGCGGAGTTTGCGGAAAAGACCAAGACACAGAAAAAAATCTTCGAAAAAGACGACAAAGCGACCCAAAAAGAACTTCAAAGCTCTTTGGAAGAATTGCGCGACGCGCGCGACCGCGCCAAGCAGGAACTTAACAGTATCCAGCTGATGCGAGTGATCTCGGAAGCCGAGTATCGCAACCTGTCGCTGAAATTCGGCCAGTGTTTTACGGCCGGAACCGGCGCGGAGACCGTGCGCAAGCTTTGCGAGAAAATCGATCTGGCGCAAGAGATCGAAAATTTGAAGAAACTGTTAACCGACGCGTCTCCCGAGGAAAAAAGAAAGATATATATCCGTTTGAAGCTTTTACAAGGGATGCTGCAGGCCGGGATCCGTCCGGAATGGATGTTGATCACCGTACTGCCGGTATTGCCCGCGGATTTGCGGCCGATCGTCCAATTGGACGGCGGACGCTATGCCAGTTCGGATCTTAACGATCTGTACCGCCGCGTGATCAACCGCAATAACCGTTTGAAGTATCTGCAAGAGATCGGAGCGCCGGAAGTAATCGTGCGCAACGAAAAACGCATGCTACAGGAAGCGGTTGATTCGTTGATCGACAACGGCATGAGAAAGGGAACGACTACCCAGGCGACAACCGGCGGCCGCAGACTTTTGAAATCATTGGCGGATATGCTGAAAGGTAAGCAGGGCCGTTTCCGCCAGAATCTGTTGGGCAAGCGCGTGGATTACTCCGGGCGTTCCGTTATCGTGGTGGGACCTCATTTACGTATTAACCAGGTGGGTATTCCCAAAAAAATGGCGTTGGAATTGTTCAAGCCGTTTGTGATCCGCCGCATTTTGGAAAAAGAAATGGCGTTCAATGTGCGCGGAGCGTCGCGTTTGATCGAAGCGGAAACCGATGAGATTTGGGCCATTTTGGAAGAGGTGGTGAAAGATAAGCTGGTATTGATCAATCGCGCCCCGACTTTGCACCGCTTGAGCATCCAGGCATTCCATCCGATACTGATCGAAGGCGAAGCGCTGCAGATTCATCCGATGGTTTGCAAGGCGTTCAACGCGGATTTTGACGGCGATCAGATGGCGGTTCATTTGCCGCTTTCGGCGATGGCGCAAAAAGAGGCGCGTGAAAGGATGCTGTCTTCATTGAATTTATTGAAACCCGCAAAGGGAACTCCGGTGGTAACCGTGTACCAGGATATGGTTTTGGGCTGTTATTGGCTGACCAAGCTGGTGGCGGGCGGCAAAGGCGAGGGCAAGGTTTGCGCTAATGCCGATGAAGCGATATTGTACTACGAATTCGGCGAAATCGATCTGCAGACCAAAATCAAAGTGCGCGACATCAAACCGTCGGCGCCGGGATTTACCGAAACAACCGTGGGACGCATAATTTTCAACCGTACTTTACCGGATGATTTTCCGTTCGAGAACACGATGGTCAAGGTCAAAGATCTGGAACGGATCGCCGAAGAGATTATCCGTCATTACGACGTAGCGACTACCGAGGATACCTTGGACCGCATCAAAGAACTTGGTTTCGAATATTCCACGGTTTCGGGAATTTCCTGGGGAATGGATGATCTGCATGTTCCGGTGGAAAAACCCGGAATCATCGCGGAAGCGGAAAAGGAAGTCGAAAAGACCGAGGATTATTACCGCAAGGGATTACTCTCGCGCGACGAAAAGAAGAACAAGATCGTCGAGATCTGGTCCAAAACAAAAACCACGATCGAGAATCTCGTACCGAAGACCCTTTCCGAAGAAAGTTCGGTGTACCAGATGATTGATGCCGGGGCGCGCGGTTCCTGGTCGCAGCCGGTACAGATGGCGGGTATGAAAGGTTTGGTGGTGGATCCGTCCGGCGACATCATTGAACTGCCAGTGAAGAACTCTTACAAAGAAGGTCTGGACGTATTGGAATACTTTAATTCGACGCATGGCGCGCGTAAAGGCACGGTGGATACGGCGTTAAGAACATCGACTGCCGGTTATCTGACCCGCCGCTTGGTGGATGTGGCTCATGAAGCGATAATCTCCCAGGAAGATTGCGGCGATGAGGATGGATTTACCGTTTATTTTCGGGAATCCGAAGAAATCGGCCAAAATTTCCTGTACAAGGTGGTAGGGCATATATCGATGGAAACGGTCAAGTCTTCCAAAACCAAAGAAATAATCGTTAAGAATGGCGAAGTTATCGATTGGGAAAAAGGCCGCAAGCTGATCGACGATAATATCGAGAAGATCACAATCAGATCGCCTTTGTCCTGCAAGGCCAACCACGGTCTTTGTCAGAAATGTTATGGTTGGGATTTGGGGAATACCCAAATCGTGAGAATGGGCGAGGCGGTAGGTATTATCGCGGCGCAGTCGATCGGCGAACCGGGAACCCAGTTGACGATGAGGACTTTTCATACCGGCGGCGTGGCCAGCGGGGCGGATATCACTTCAGGCTTGCCGCGCGTCGAAGAAATCTTTGAGGCGCGTATTCCGGGCGGCAAGGCGGAGATTTGTCCGGCCGACGGAACGGTTCTTGAAGTGATATCGGAAAAAGGCCAAAATAAGATTATCAAGATCAAGGTCAAATCGACCAAGGAACTGGCAAAGGACGAAAAGTCTTCCAAGGCGAGCAAGAAAGCTGAA
Source organism: uncultured Candidatus Saccharibacteria bacterium (assembly GCA_964623335.1). Lineage (GTDB taxonomy): Bacteria > Patescibacteriota > Minisyncoccia > Minisyncoccales > UBA5738 > UBA5738. Next base: position 13,989 of record CAZUST010000012.1, on the reverse strand, counting down.
GTCGAAAAAGCGGCCAAGGAAAGTTCCGTACCCAAAGGCTACCAGATCATTGATTTTTCCGCGCCGTCGAATGTCAATATCCTGGTTAAAGCGGGAGATGAGGTGGCCAAAGGCCAGCCGCTTTGGGAAGGCAGTTTGGATCTTAAAGAATTATACAAGCTGGTCGGAAGGGATGCGACGCAAAGATATATTCTTAAAGAAGTCCAGCGGATTTACAGTTCCCAGGGCGCGACGATTCACGATAAACATGTAGCGGTGATCATCCGGCAAATGTTCTCGCGGGTAAAAATCAAGGATCCGGGGGACAGTTTGTTCACGCCCAAGGAGGTGGTGGAACTTAAGCAGGTTCTGGCGGAAAACGAAAGATTGCTGGCGGAGAAGAAAAAGCCGGTTCAATTCGTCCCGGTATTGCTGGGTGTATCCAAAGTGGCGTTGACGACCGGTTCATGGTTGTCATCGGCATCTTTCCAAGAAACTTCGCGCGTACTTATCAAGGCGAGTTTAGAGCGTCTCGAAGATAAACTCGATGGTTTAAAGGAAAACGTTATCATCGGCAAATTGATTCCAGCCGGTACCGGTTTCAACTATGAAAAAGAACACGAACCGCAACAGGAAGAACCGCAACAATAAATTAAAATTGCGTTTTCCGGAAATCAAACTTCCCGGGAAAACGCGACAGTGGAGCGCGGGAATCGTCGTCATCGTGGCGGCGGCCGTGCTTGTGCTTGGTTTTTTCGAGATGGCCGGAATTGTCGGTGATGGTTTTGTGTGGGCGTTCAGGATTGCGATTGGCAAGGCGGTATATGCCTTGCCTTTCGTTTTGCTGCTGACGGGCTTGATGTGTTTTGGCGCCAAAAAGGATAATTTTGGCGGCCCGTTGGTTTTGGCGACGCTGGTTTTCACTTTGGCTTTGGCCGGTATTTTGGCGGTATTCGATATGGAAGCGGCCCAAGCCGGAGGGGGAGGATATTTGGGCTATTATTTTGGCTTGATTCTGTCGAATCTTTTCGGCGAATTGGTGGCGGGAATCTTTTTTTGCGCCTTGATGGCGATCGCGTTGTCGATCTTTTGGTGGATGCTGGGTCAGCCGCTGCCGGATATAAGCAAATTATGGGGCGGTAAGGAAAAGAAAAAAGTTGTCGTGGCGCCGGCAAAACCTTCATTGGCCAAGGGAGTTTTTCCGCCGTCCAGGCCGCAATCGGCGGTAACGATGCCAAAATTTACCAAGGTAGATAAAAAAACCGCCGGTAAGCCCGAAAGGACGGAAAAGGCAATCGGAACAAGAAGCGCGCTGATCAGCAAATTGCAATACAGGACGCCGCCGCTGGATCTTTTGGATAAACGCGATTCGGCGCCCATGGCGGGTGATATCGAACAAAATTCGGCGATCATCAAGCGGACACTGGAAAACTTCGGTATTCCGGTGGAAATGTCTCCCGATATAATTGTCGGGCCGGCGGTAACGCAATACGCGTTAAAACCGGCGGAAGGGGTTAAGCTTTCCAAAATCACCACTCTTTCCAATGATTTGTCGCTTTCGCTTGCCAGTTCTTCGATTCGTATCGAGGCACCGATTCCCGGTAAGGCTTTGGTGGGAATTGAAGTGCCCAACAAGGGAAGGGCAGGCGTAGGGTTGCGCGAGCTTTTGTCGACCAATCAATTCCAGCAATCGAGTTCCAATCTTTTGATCGCGTTGGGCAAAGATATTTTGGGGGCGCCGATCTATGCCGATATTTCGAGGATGCCCCACCTTTTGGTGGCGGGCGCGACTGGCACGGGTAAGACGATATTTTTGAACAGCGTTTTGACTTCGTTGTTATACCGGAATCCGCCGGAAATGTTGCGGTTGATCCTGGTTGATCCCAAGCGCGTGGAAATGAAAGGTTATAATAAATTGCCGCATCTGCTTTGTCCGACGATATCGGACGTCAATAAAACTATCGGCGCGTTAAAATGGGCGATTCAGGAGATGGATCGACGATTTGACGTTCTTGGAGAAAAGGATTCGCGCAACATCGCGAGTTATAACGAAAAATGCGCCAAAGATGGCGATGAGCCGCTTCCATATATAGTATTCGTGATCGATGAACTGGCGGATTTGATGGCGACCAAAGGTAAAGATATTGAAGCGGGAATCGTGCGGTTGGCGCAAATGGCGCGGGCAGTCGGAATGCATTTGATCGTGGCGACGCAGCGGCCGAGCGTGGAAGTTATCACCGGCTTGATCAAGGCCAATATTACTTGCCGCGTGGCGTTTCAGGTGGCGTCGCAGATCGATTCGCGAACGATCTTGGACATCAGCGGCGCGGAAAAACTTCTTGGGGCGGGCGATTTGTTGTATATGTCGGCGGAATATCCCAAACCCAAACGCATACAGGGGCCGTATATTTCCGAGAAGGAAAGTAAAGATGTTTTAGATTGGATAAAGGCTAATAATCCCCAGCCGGAATTTGTGATTGAGGAAGGCGTATTGGAAAGCCTGGCGATCGGCGACGCGAGCAAAGAATATAACGGCAACGGAAGCATGTTCAACATGACCGATTCGACGGGCGAAGGGTTTGGCGATGATCCAATGTATGAACAGGCAAAGAAAGTGGTGGTGGAAGCGCGCAAAGCATCGGCGTCGTTTTTGCAGCGGCGATTGCGCGTAGGATATGCCCGGGCGGCGCGTTTGATCGATCTCTTGGAAGAGCGGGGCGTAGTGGGCGCGGGCGACGGCGCCAAACCTCGCGACGTGCTGGTTTCGGCAACCGAATTGGGAACGCAGGATGTTCCCGGGGAAATGTCGGGCGATGTCAATAATGTCGAGGAGGGAGACATTGATGATGGATGGCAGAAAGTTTAGCCGAGGACGGCTAAACTTCAGTTGACAACCGACAGTAAAAAATCAAGACGGGTATTTTCCGTTTTTGAACGGATTTCTCTTGGGAAAACGCGCCGGTAAACCGTCTTCCGTTTTTGTTTCCGGCGGCGGTTTTTGGTAATTATAATAAACATAATAACTATATTTTGTCAAGGTTGGTTTTTGGCGACTAAACCTATATAATCAAAATACCGAATCGATAATTACCCGTACCGGCTGAACAAGGAGGAGTATCGCCGGGAACGGATCAAAGGTTATGCAAAAAAAGCAAAAGCTTTCCGAGAGCGATAAAGTTCTTGCCGAGAAGGGCGAGAAAAATAAAACCTTACAGGCGGCGCTGGACGAAATAAAAGAGAAATTCGGCGAGGGCGCGATCATGACATTAAAGGAAGTAAAAGCGGTTGATGTCGACGTGATTCCGACCGGTTGTATTTCGCTTGATATGGCTTTGGGAGTGGGAGGTATTCCGCGCGGCCGGGTGATTGAGATCTACGGGGGAGAGTCGGCGGGCAAAACCACATTATCACTGCACATTCTTGCCGAAGCGCAAAAGAAAGGCGGCGTGGCCGCATTTGTCGACGCCGAGCACGCGCTCGATCCGGAATACGCGCGGCGGATCGGCGTCAACGTGAATGATCTTTTGATTTCCCAACCGGACTCGGGAGAACAGGCGCTGCAGATCGTGGAAACGCTGATGAAGTCCGGCCAAGTGGATATTATCGTGATTGATTCGGTGGCGGCATTGACTCCCCGGGCCGAGATCGACGGCGAAGTGGGCGATCAGCAGATCGGGTTGCAGGCCAGGTTGATGTCGTCGGCCTTGCGCAAGTTTTCCGCGATCGCGGCTAAGACGAATACGATCGTGCTTTTCATTAATCAGACGCGCATGAAGATCGGCGTGATGTGGGGAAATCCCGAAACCACGCCGGGCGGCATGGCGCTTAAGTTTTACGCGTCGGTGCGGATCGAATTGAAACGCATCGGACAGTTAAAGCACGGAGAGGAAATAATCGGTAACCGGGTAAAAGCCAAAATCGTAAAAAATAAAGTAGCGCCGCCGTTCAAAGTGGTGGAATACGATATCTATTATAACGAAGGGATATCGCAATTTTCTGACGTCATCAACACCGGTTTGTCGCTGGAAGTCATCAAAAAATCGGGAACTTCGATCATGTTCGGCGATCAAAAACTCGGAGTGGGGATGGAACAGTCAAAGCAATTTTTGCGCGAAAACCAGGAAATTCTGGAAAAAATAAAAGTGGCATTAAGGGAAAAAATTGACGCGACCTTCGCGGATCCCAATTCATAGTGATTTAGTATTAAAATCGTCCTCAAAGGGGCGATTTTTTGTATGCGCGATGAACTTGAATCGCATCGCATTGGCTCATTGATAACTGTTACCGAGAATTGATTGATTTTTTCGCAAAAATTTCTGTTACCAATTGGTCGATTTGTTGTTTCATCGCTTTGGGATTCAGTGTAGCATATTTTTCCTGTAAATGACTTTTGGCATCTTCGCTGATTGCCGGGTGCGCCAGCACCCGCCGGTAGGCGGTTTGCGGCAAGTCGTACACCCGGCGATATCTTGAGCCAGTGCGTTCTTTGCGGACGCATTTTACCGAAGGCAAAAAGAAATTCACGAAATCTTCCAAAACATCGTAGAGTTTGTTCATCGCATCAATCATTGCCGGATTTTCAATTCGCACATATCCCAGCCATTGCCGAATGTTAACATAGTTTTTTTGTTCGATTCTTGCATGGTCATTCTTGTGGTATGGCCGGATACGAGTGAGCGCGATTGGCGGAGTATGTGTGTCGCACCAATCTTTGGCAAGCCAATTCACGAATTCCGTACCCGAATCAGGATCAATGCCCAGTAATGGAAAAGGCAAATGCGATTCAATGCGTTTAATGCTTGCCAGAGTGGCATTTTGCCCTTTGTTCCATTGAGCCGACAAGCACATCCACAAGGTGGCAACATCGGTATATTGCACCGAATACGCGTAATCTCCGATTAAAGTTGTTCCACAATGAGCAACGCTGTCGATTTCACCGTTTCCGGGCAAGGGATTTTCCCAAGGCCCGCGGCGGATGGGAATGGTTTCTTTCAAAGCCGATGGTTTGGTGGATGCTAATCCTTTGTGCGGCCTGCGGGCTTTGCGAAACTTGGCGATTCTCCGCTTGGCCGAGGAGATGCTCATTGTTAAAAGCAATTGCGTGGTTTCCAAGCTGTGGTTCCAATCTTTTTGAGCATCCAGCACCCGCACATATTCCGCCAGATTGGCATGCAAGCGAACCGCGCAGATTTCGCCGAAGAGTTCCCAGATTTCTTTGAGCGCCCAATCAACCGTCGGGCCGTAGAGGATTTCTCGGCCGCGCCGCGGCGCAACCTGATTGTCGCGCATTTGCAAGACATTGAATCGGCGAGTTACCGATTTGCGGTGCATGCCGGTGATTTCCCCGATGTAGTCCAGCAACTTGCCTTTTTCCTTTTTAGAAGCTTTAAGGTATTGAGCCAGCCTTGCTTCAATGATTGTGTGTTTTGTTGCCATGGTCATCATATCCAACCACGGTAACAGATTTGTGAGCCAACCGCTCAATTTTGGGTAACACTTTCAATGAGCCAAAGCGCGCATTTGCGTTATTTTGCCAAATTGCGGTATAATCAATTGAGAGAAAAATAAAATATTGGAAATACCAAAGAAAAAGAAGTCAGCGATAAATGAAGATTAAATTATTTAAATAAATAAAAAAATAAAATGCAATCTAAAAGACAAGGTTTCACCCTTATTGAATTGCTAGTGGTGATCGCCATCATCGGGATTCTGGCCGGTATGGTGATGGTGTCAATGAGCGGCGCGCGCGGAAAGGCCCGGGACGCTAGGCGGCAGTCGGACATGCGCCAGCTGGTCTCGGCACAATCAATGTATAGCGTCAGTACTTCCAATGACACGTATTTTGTCAATTCCCTTATAACGATGCCCGCCGCTATCGGCACTTATTTGAATCCCGTGCCGGCGGACCCGATTAACACTCCTACCGGGAACTGCGGCGACCCCGGTGTTTATCGGTATTGCGCGCTGATAAACGATGCCCCCGGGGATAATAGATATTTTTGCTACTACGCGCGGTTGGAAAGTCCGATTGGCGACAAGAATTTTGTGGTGGCATCACACGTGGGGTCATTTTTGAAGAAAACGAAACCGGAATCATTAACGACAGTGATTGGCAATGAGAATGCCAGTTGCGAGAACGCGAATTAATCGCCATTCATCCCGGAGCAAAGCCCTGAGGATAAATGGCGGGGAATCAAACTTTTCCGATCGCGGAGCGTTAGCGCCGCGGAGGAATTCCTCGAGGCTCTGTCCCGGGGTAGCTTATTGATTCAAAACAAAAAACGGCGATAAGCGTCGTTAGTATTTGCAGGCGGGTGTCGGACAAGATATAATAAAACATAATTGATTTTTTGCGGGAATATTTTTGGCGTGATCGTTGAAGGAAAACAAGATTGACCGTAATATGAGATTTTTTTTCAATAATAATATTGGTAATAGGGATTTGATTTTTCATAAGAGTTTCGTTGCCGATACGAAAGCCATTTTGGCTTTAAGCCTGTCATTTTGTTTAATATATGGCTATCTTGAACCGGTGGCGGTGGGGGCGGCGAGTGCCAGCGATCCAATCACGGTTACCCAAGCGGTGTCATCGGAAATTTCCATCAGTTCACCCGCGGACGTAACAATGTCTTCGGCAATTCCCGGTATGACCGGTAACTTAGGCTCGCCTCGCACCGGGTCGGCAACTTGGACGGTTAAGACCGGTAATACGACCGGATTCATATTGGCATTGAAGGCGGACACGGCGCCAGCGATGCAGTTGGACGCGACTTATCATTTTGACGATTACACTCCGACAACAGGGGGTACTCCGGATTATAATTGGACCTCCCCTGCCGCCAGCGAGGCGGAGTTTGGCTATTCGGTGAAAGCGGCAACCCCGGCAGATGCAGCCCAGATTTTTAAAGATAATGCGACCAGCGCTTGCAATATATCCGGTTTGACGCAAACTCCAGGTAAATGCTGGTATAATTTTACTACTTCGGACGTGACGGTAATTAACCGGAGTACGGCGACGCTGGCGAGTGGCGAGGCCGAAGTAGTCAATTTCCAGACCGAATCCAACGCCAAATACCTGAAAGAAGGCAATTACACCGCGACAATCACGGCAACGGCAACGGAAAATTGATTTTTAAAACTAAACGTTAATTTAAAGGGGCAATTTTAAATAATTTATGGGGAAAATCACGGGTCAATTTAAAAAAGACGCGTCATCGGCGCTGGCAATAATGATATCGATTTGTTTGCTTTATTCTTATTGCGAGCCATTAACCGCGGCGAGTGCCAGCGATCTAATTACGGTTACCCAAGCGGTGTCATCGGAAATTTCCATCAGTTCGCCCGCGGACGTAACAATGTCTTCGGCAATTCCCGGTATGACCGGTAACTTAGGCTCGCCTCGCACCGGGTCGGCGGCTTGGACGGTTAAGACAAATAATACGACCGGTTTTAATTTAACTTTGAAATCATCCACTAATCCTTCGATGCAGTTGGACGCGACTTATAATTTCTCTGATTATAGCCCGGTGACTGCCGGTACTCCGGATTATAATTGGGCTTCCCCTGTTTCCGGATCGGCGGAGTTTGGCTATACGGTTGAGCCGGAAACCGCGGCGGATACCGCGACAAAGTTTAAAGATTTAACGTCGGCTTGTAATAATGCCGGCGGTGGAAATACTGTCGATAAATGTTGGTATAATATGGGTACTACGGAGGAAACGGTTGTTACTCGCAATACGAATACCGATAGCACAGGCGAGGTCGAGACGGTTAAATTCCAGACCGAATCCAATGCCAAATACCTGAAAGAAGGCAATTACACCGCGACGATCACGGCAACGGCAACGGAAAGTTGATTTTTGATTTGTTAATCGAGAGAATATTTATTTTTTGGGTTGGATATATAATAATATATAATATTGCGAGAAGAGTATTTTTTTAAAAAACCTACATCATAGCGGAGAACGATTCAGGAAGATGTGCCGCGGCGTAAATCCGGAAAAATTCATTTATTCATTTATGAAATATCGCAAAAATTTTTGGATAACAGCGTTTCACGATGCGGCAATTTCTTTTTTATTGGTGACAATCTTTTTTTCGTATTTTGAACCAATGATATCGATTGCGGCGAGTGCCAGCGATCTAATTACGGTTACCCAAGCGGTGTCATCGGAAATTTCCATCAGTTCGCCCGCGGACGTAACAATGTCTTCGGCAATTCCCGGTATGACCGGTAACTTAGGCTCGCCTCGCACCGGGTCGGCAACTTGGACGGTTAAGACCGGTAATACGACCGGATTCATATTGGCGTTGAAGGCGAGTACGGCGCCGGCGATGCGGTTGGACGCGACTTATAATTTCTCTGATTATAGCCCGGCGGTTGCCGGTACTCCGGATTATAATTGGATTTCCCCTGCCGCCAGCGAGGCGGAGTTTGGCTATACGGTTGAGCCGGCAACCTCGGCAGATGCAGCCCAGATTTTTAAAGATAACGCGAGCAATGCTTGCAATAGCGGTTCGACGCAAACTCCAGGCAAATGCTGGTATAATTTTACCATTTCGGACGTGACGGTGATTAACCGGAGTACGGCGACGCTGGCGAGCGGCGAGGCCGAGACAGTTAATTTTCAGACCGAATCCAATGCCAAATACCTGAAAGAAGGCAGCTACACCGCGACGATCACGGCGACGGCAACGGAGAATTAAAAGAATGGCAAAGAAGAGTAAAGATAAATGGCTGGCTAACAACAATTAAAATGAAACGAATAAATTTTTTGGCAAGTGGTTTGATGGCTATCGCGATTTCCTTATTCAATGGCATCGGCTGTCTTTACGCTTATACGATCGAAGATTTAAGGGACATTCCCGTTGAGAACGATTTTGTTTTGGCGGGAAGCAAGGTGGAATTATGGCTCGATCCGGGACAAAGTTATACCAAAGAGCTTTTGATTACGAATCGCTTGGGGAAGAGGATGGATTTTACGATCGAAATAGAAGATTTTGAGGGGACTAAAGACCTTGAAAATCCGACAAAGCTTTTGGGCGATGAACGCGGGCCGTATTCGCTCAAGGATTATCTTAAACCGGAATTGATGAATTTTTCTTTGGAGCACGGACAAAGGATGATCCTTCCCGTTACGGTGGAAATCCCGCTTAATGCCGAGCCGGGCGGCCGTTACGGTTCCGTGTTGATAACCGCCAATCCGTCTTCGGCCGAGGGCAGCGTGGAAAAAGAAAAGGCGAAGGGCCAGATCAATCTTATCACGCGGCTGGCATCCTTGTTTTTTGTCGGAGTTAACGGCGATATTTATAAAGATGCCAGTTTGAAGGAATTCAAAACAACGTCCAAGTTTTTCGAGAAGGGACCGATAAAATTCCAGCTTATTTTTGAGAATAATGGCCGGATACACTTGGCGCCTTACGGTATTATTGAAATCTACAATATGATGGGCAAAAAGATCGACGAGGTGGAAGTTGATCCTTGGTTCTCGATGCCTGATTCTTTAAGGTTCCGGGAGGTTACATGGAACCGTAAATTTTTGTTCGGCAGATACGTGGCAAAAACTTCGATAAACAGGGGGTATGACGGGATTATTGACCAAAAGGAAGTTTCATTTTGGATGATACCGTGGAAATTAATATTGGCGGCGCTTGCATGCTTGGTACTTTTTATCGCTTTCTTGAGGTGGGTCGGAAGCCACTTTGAAATAAGGAAAAAACGGCGGTAATTGTCGGTCGTGTTCCAATATCGTTTTTTCGCGATTGAGATTGCCGGCCTGGTGACAATGCCAGCCGGCAATGTTGGTTAAAATTTCAGATGGATAAAAAAACGCTCATTATTTTTTGTTTAGTTTTAATTTTCGTCTCTTGCCCTGTTTTTGCGTTGATGCAGAGCGGCAATTATCGTATCGATGCCGATTCGATCAATATCGGCGGCTTGGATGAGGGATCGTCAAACTACCGAATTTATGAAACTATCGGTGAAACCGGAACGGGAGAAAGTTCCAGCGACAATTACGGAATTAACGCGGGCTTGAGGCCGATGCTTGAGGAGGGGGTTATATCGATCACTGCTCCCGATGATATCATAATGGATCCGTTGATCCCGGGAATTTCGGGCGGTATGGGAAGCGGCTCATCGCAATGGACGGTTATGACCGACAATTCCGCGGGATATACATTGAAGATAAGCTCGGCGGCAACTCCAGCTCTCCAATGCGCTTACGGGGGATGCGACGGGGAAGTATTTTCGGATTATTCCCCGGCGTCGCCCGGGGATCCTGATTTTGACTGGCTGATCGCGCCAAACAGTTCGGTTTTCGGTTTGACTCCCGAAGGTGCGGATATTGTGCAGAAATACCGGGATAACGGGTCCGATTGCGGCACGGGCGTTTTGGATACCCCTGATAAATGTTGGTACGGGCCGACATCGTCGGACGAAATAATTTCTTGGTCGGCGCAGTCAAATCAGCCCGGGGGTACCGTGACAACGGTCAAATTCAGGGCCCAATCGGGCAGTTCGCATTTCCAGAAAGAAGGGGGATACCAGGCGACAATAACCGTAACCGCGATTTCGAATTGACGAATGGCAGTATGGATGAGGATTGATTAAAATAATCAAGAAAACAGCAAGGCATCCGCCTTGTTTTTTTGTAAACTTAAGCAACTTAAAAACAATTTTACGAATCGCGCTTCGTTGTCGTTGCCGTATCAGCAACAACAGCGTGGCAGACAACAGCAAGACAACGATTGTGTACTAAAAAAGATATTCAACAACTTGACACAACTGCCGATAACGAATATTAAAGGATATTAACTATAAAATTGCCGTTGGTAAAAGTATTGGTTTGCGTTTTTGGAAAGCGTTGTTTTTTTCGCGGATGGACGGCGAGAATCGGCCCGGCGGAGAAGTATATCGATAAAAAAGAAAAAACTTGGCCAAATTATAGTTCGCGAAATTAATTTGTGCGTTTTTGGTAATGTCGAAAAAAATCGACAACTAATAAAAGGTAAAATTCGCGCCGCATTGTCGGTTTTATGATAAAATACAATCAATAGGGCGGAGTTTATTGGCGGCGGCAAGATTACGGCGGTAATCCAGGCAATCCTCAAAATAATGAATCCAACGGAACAGCCGATAATAAAAGTAAAAACTTATAAAAATAAAAAGATTGATGGCCGCAATAAAAATCGGCAAAAATAAAAAAACGTAAACAAAAAAGCAAACATAAGGAACGGAAACAAAGACGAGAAAAATAAGAAACAAAAAAGCAACGGAATGTTAAAATTTTTTTTGCAAAAAAAAGGATTGATATGGATAGTTATTCTGGGCGGGCTGGCCGGAGCCGGAATTTTTTCGTATAAGTTTTATACCGCGTCGCTTTCCGACAGTATTGTTGTTACGCAAATGGTGACAAGCGAATGCAATCGAAACGGAATTTGCGAAAGCGAAATCGGAGAAAATATTTTGACTTGCGAACATGATTGCCGGACATCATCTTTTGCGCAAGGCGGGGAGCCTATGCCAATCGACAGCGTACCGTCTTTATGGGGTTTGCAAGTTTTGGAGATTACAAAAAATTCCGCGCGCGTAAAATGGAATACCGATGTCAAAAGTGTTTGTGAATTGCGATACGGGAAAAATAACGATTATGAAAACGGAAGCATTGCGGAAATTGAAAATTCTTCGGAACACTCGATATTCATTGAAAATCTTTCTGAAGCAAGTGTTTATCATTTTAAAATTTTTTGTCGGCTTGGCGAGGTGCAAGTTTCGACCGATGATTATCAATTTATTACATTGAAGGGGCAGGATGAAACTCCGCCGGAAAACGTTTCCGGCCTTTCTGCGTGGTATATATATGAAGATAGCAAGGTGGTGCTGCGTTGGGAAAATCCTAAAGATGATTTTTCCGGAGTGATAGTTTTACGCAACGACAGATATTTTCCCAGGGATCAATGGGATGGCGTTCCCCTTTGCAACGGTAATGTTACTACATGCGACGATACTCGGGTGGAAAAAGGCAAAAAATACTATTATACGGTTTTTTCGTATGACAAATCTAACAATTATTCTTCGGGTGCGGTAGTTTGGATCACAATTGGCGGCCAGGTAACAAGTATTGCTCCAGAAGAAACCGCGACAAGTACCGAAGCTGTGGCAATGTTAACACTAAATGACTTTAAATTTGAGCAATTTGGGCGACAACTGGAGTATCGGAACGGGCATTATATTGCCAAAACGAACGAAAAAATAATTGTTTATGTTGATTACAATAAATTTGCCAGGGTCGCTAAGCAGGCCACTATTTCAGTTAATATCGATCTTGTAGACCAGACATATCTTTTTAAAGCCAATAAAAGTAAAAGTGCATACGTATCCGATCTATATTTTGAAACTTCGGATATATATACGTACACGATAATTGTTACGGATTTTTTTGACAATAAAATAAAATTGGCCGGCAACTTACTTTTGGAAGGGAGTTATAATGATGTAACGGAGGCGCTTGGCGAGGATATTGTTGATGAGGTTGTTCCCGACATGATTTTATTGATTATCCTGTCGCTAATGATCGCGATCGCGATTGAAAGAAAACTAAAAAAGCGACGAAAAAAAAGAAAAAAGAATAAGCTTGCCGATGTCGAATTTTAGGAAGTATTTCCGGTTTATCCTGTGGATAAACCGGTTTATTTTTTAGATTAAAGAATGATAAAATTTAAGATTGGGATAACTATGGAAACTCAAAAAAATTTGAAACAAAATATTTCAAAATTGAACCTTGGAATATCCGTGAAATTTATTAAAATTTTGCGCGGTAATTTTGTTTTAAATTTTGCCGTGATTATTCTCGCGATTTTTTGTTTTAATATTTTTAAGGCCGATGCGGCGATAAACCAAAAAATAAATTATCAAGGCAAGCTGACTGATTCATCGGGCGTCGCGGTAAGCGACGGGGCTTACGATTTTGTTTTTAAATTTTATACTGCCGCAGGAGGAGGATCAGCAATATGGACCGAATCATGGACCAACGCGGCGTTGTTCACCGATAGCGGTACGACTTTTACGTCCGACGGTTGTGCCAGCGGGATCGATAAAGTCGCGTATACTTCGCAAACCAATGAATCTAGTTTGGCGGCAGGACAGCTTTTGTGGAATTCGACGGAAAAAAATTCGGCGATGATAGAATCGGTGGTTACCGGCAGCAATTATATTTGCGTTTATTCGGCGCCTGCCGGTTGGTCAAGCGGTGATCAGGTGACAAACCGAATTTACGTCAAGAACGGTTTGTTTTCAGTGATGTTGGGCGGTGTGCAACCATTGGACACGGTGAATTTTAACCAGACAGTTTATTTGGGAGTTAAGGTGGGCGCGGATTCGGAAATGATTCCGCGAAAAACTATCGGGGCGGTACCAGGCGCATTCGAGTCAAAACAACTTGGCGGTTACACCTGGGCGGTTCCGGGAGCGATCGGATATACAACTGCCAACACCGGCGCGTTCACAACCTTGTCATCAACCTATAATGGACCGTTGACGGCGTTTACGGTGAACCAGTCGGGTACGGGATTTTTGATGGACGTGCAGGATACCGGGGTATCGAAATTTATGATCGATACAAACGGCAATATCGGCATCGGGACGACGGCGCCAAAGGGCAAATTAGATGTTTTTGGAGGAATTTCTGCCGGAAGTTATGCTGGTGTAAATGCGCCACCGGCAAATGGGATGATAATAAGCGGCAACGTCGGCATCGGGACGGCGAACCCAACGGCGGTTCTGCATCTGAAAGCCGGAACGACTGCCGCGAGCACGGCGCCGCTAAAATTCACCAGCGGGAGTTTACTGAGCACGGCCGAAGCCGGGGCGGTGGAGTTTTTGACGGATGCTTATTACGGCACGATTACCAGCGGGGCGGCGCGGAAAAACTTTGTGATGAATAATTTGGGATTTGCCGGCGGGCAAAAGATTATCGGCGGGAAGAGTGTTACCGATGTTTTGAGTTTGCA
>CAZUST010000011.1:7346-34124 GCA_964623335.1 uncultured Candidatus Saccharibacteria bacterium | reverse complement strand
TTACAAATCGCAACCGCTTGGCAAATAAATTTTTAGTCAACGAAAATCGCCCCCAAGGTATTCTGGCAGGTAAAAAAAGATCGGGTAGGTTTGCCCCGATCATGTTTTGCGGCTATTCAACGCGTAAACTTTTTTCAATATCGGTGAACAAAGCGGGATCGCCGTTCACCAAAATTATGCAAATATCGGTGAACGAACCTGGCATCTGAAATACCATTATCCGCCTTTCAACCTGCTGTCCGGAAACATTTATTGTCCCCGCGCCGGCAACCGCTTGAACGCCGGATATTGTTGTAGTGGAAATACTGGTATTAACGGCAGTATATCCGCCGACGTTCATCAAACCGTTTTTAACGGTCTGGTGATAATCCTCGACGCGATCTGACTGTTTATATCTAAACAAGTCAAACTCGGCTCGCGGACCTATAACCGTATTTTCGGCAAGAGTAATATTGCCGCCGGCCGGCTGCGAAAACGCATGGCCGCCGCCATCGGCGGAAAATCCGGCCTCGGATGACTTGCCGATAACCAACGACTCGTTCGTCTGGAAGGACATATTATACCCTCCCAATTCAAAACTTACCGTCGCCGCGGCAACCGGTCCCGCCACGGCCATGATCGCCGCAAAAGCGATCAACCACTTCATCTGTCTCATTCTTACACCTCCAAAGAATTTTTATTATCAAAGCCTCCAATCCCATTTGTATATAATGAGAGCCCGGAAAAGTGCTCTCGAAGTATAAATTACTCGAGGAACGCTTGGCCAGGCTCCATGTTTGAAAACGCTCGACAAATGTCGATCAATCGTTACGGTTCATAAACCGCCGCGACGGAATCGACGCGTCTCGCGGACAAACATATATAAACATATTTTAATGATATTTTAATGTACATTAAGAATTGGAGGGTGGGAAGAAATGAGAAAACTAAAAAAATTGTTTCTCACTCTTCACCAATTTCTATATAGCAAATAATTATTTTTTGTCAAGAGCCTGTATTTGAGGTTGTTCCTCGATGTACCCGTCGAGGTGCAACCTCGTTAAACTTGCCTTTTAAGCTTATTCTGTGATTTTGTGCCTCGTTACCGCGAGGATTAGACCCTTCCCGGAAAATCCGAATTTGTATTTGAGGTTGTTCCTCGATGTACCCGTCGAGGTGCAACCTCATTAAACTTGCATTTTAAGTGCGCCAAATCAATGTCTATTCTGGCAATTTCTTCAAAATATCTTTTCTCAATTTGGCCATTTTTTGTTGATTGATCGCCAATTCTTTGATTTCTTTCGTTGTTTTGAGAAGCTTGATGAATCGCCGGTGCTGTTCTTCGAACGCGTACTTCTTGACCATTTGGCGGTAATATTTCCAATCAAATTCGGGCAAACGCGCCAAACAAAAAACATCCAATTCATCTTTTCGGCCCTTCGCCGTCCCGCGGCGATTGTCCCAAGCAAACAATTTGAGCAAAAACAACAATTCCGGTTTTGGAACCAAAAATCCGTCTTTAATCACGGCATTTTCCTCAATTTCCGCGATATCAACCCCCAAATCGGAATAATGGCTCAAATAAATATCAATATCAAACTCGCCGGTTTTAATTTCATATTTTGCCAGCCGCTCATTTTTCAAAACTTCATATTTTTCTTTCATTTTTGCCAATTCGGAATAGCCGGCGATGATATCAATATCTTTTGATTTCAAACTGCGAGAATACAAAAACACCGCCCAACCGCCGATAAGAATAAACTCATACTCTTTTTTCAACTCCTGCAAGAAAACAAAACTCTTTTGGGTGATTATCTCGTGGTAAAATTGCATTATCGGGGAATTATTTTTTCTTTAAGGCTTTTTAAAAAATCTTTGGCATACCAATCTTTCAAATTCCAAAGATCGCAAAAAATCTGCGATTCGGGAGCAATCGACCCAAAAGCTTTCAGCCGGGGGTCGCTTTTCAACACAAACAAATTGGACTCTCCTGTCCGCTTGGGAAATCTTTTTTTGATTTCCGCCAAAACCGGCGCGTCGGCATAAACATAAACCTTGTCGTAATCCGCCGGCGCGTCGTTATATTTTTGCGAGTAGGCGCTGTAAGCGCCGAAAATCGCCCCGGCGGGCATCATTCCCTCAATTTCTTTGGCGCTTGCCGAAACCGCGGTACGATAGATTATACACTTTTCCATTTTTCTTTGCGTCGCCCAAATATATAAAAGTTTTTCAATATCAACCACCAAAAAATTGCGGCCGCCGACTTTAACCGCGCCCTGGGCGCGAAGAATTTTGAGCGCGTTAAAAACCGTGCTCAACGACACTTTTAAATTATCGGCAATACCTTTTTGAGTGAATTCAAACTGGCGATGGGTAATCGCTTTTTGCAAAATCTCCCGCCAAATTTGCTCTTTTTTGCTCATATTTCGATTTTCCAACCAAAATTATTAGCTCGTTTCTATATTAATAGAAATGAAATCGGCCGTCAACACCCTTCGTATTTGAGGTTGTTCCTCGATGTACCCGTCGAGGTGCAACCTCTTTAAACTTGCATTTTAAGCTTATTCTGTGATTTTCAGCGAGTGGTTCCATACTGGGCAACCCGCTCGTCGGGTATTTGTATTTGAGGTTGTTCCTCGATGTACCCGTCGAGGTGCAACCTCGTTAAACTTGCCTTTTAAGCTTGCTCTGTCCTCGCGAAGGTTAGACCTTCCCCGGAAAATCCGCATTCGTATTTGAGGTTGTTCCTCCTGAAAACGGTCTAGTTTTTATCAGCGTGATTTTTTGAAGATAATTTTTCAAAAATCAAAGCGCCAAGCAGAACAACCGCCAGCACGGCAAATATTTTCCAATTCAAGCAGAAAGCGCTGTTAAAATAAGTCCACCCCGCCGCCGCCAGCGGCACAAAACTTGCCATCAGCCAATAACCGCGGGTTTTTTTATTCGCCCATCCCCGCCACCCGCAAATTGCCGCGAGAAGCAAAAAAGTCCACCAAGGAAAATCAAAGCCGCAGGCTTTGACACTTGCCGCGGTTACCGCGATTGGCACGGTTTGTGCAGTTGGCACGGTTTCGGCCTCATTTTCATTCCCTTGCTCCGGCGGCAAGGTTTCACCTGTCGAAGTGGCCGCGCCTAAAACCTGGCCCGAGGACGATTTCTGGCCGCCGCCGGCCAATGGTTCAGCCGCGGCTAGGCCATAATCATCGTCCTTTTCAGTTGACGCGCCCGCCACTTGTCCACCCGGCAAAGTCGTAAAGCTATGATCAACGCTTACCGCCAATGACGCGTGCGAAACACAACGGTAATAATAAGTGGTATTTGGTTCAAGCCCGGTAATAGTTACCGAATGGCTTGAAACCTTGTTGGCATCTTCCGCAGTCGAGCGCGGATAGCCATAGTTAGCCTTGGCCAGATCAAGCGAATACGATTCTCCGTCTTTCGCGTAAATCACCCAGCTGGTCGCCGCGCGATTTGTCGTCCAAGTTATCGTCGCGCTTTCCGCGGTGACAGTCGCGGCCATCTCGTTTTGAATTAGCAATCCTCTGGTTTGCCCGCCGCCAGTTCCCCCGCCGGAAATTGTGGCCAAAGTCGCGCCCTTGCTGTCCGACCCCTGAAAGCCGACCATAAGATCGAAACTGGTGCTTTTCTCCTGCCAATCATTCCCTTTGTCCGCGGGAAAATAAACAACCACCTTGTAAGTATAATCCGCGCCGCCGGCAAAATTTTCCGCCAATTTATATTCTCTTTCTTTAAAAAAATTCGCGAGAATATCGTTGTAAATATAACCGCTTCCGTTTTGAAGGGAAATCGTGATATTTAGCGCGCGCGCCAAATTATCATCCGGCAGCGGATCGGCAAAATTAACCGCCTCGATAATGAGCGTTTGCGGTGCGGCGCCGGCGTTTTTCACCCGCAAAGTTCCCGTGGCCGAATCCCCCGGCGCGATATTGGAAACCGTAAAAAGCGGCGTATTGTGCGCGCTTGTCAGCGGACAAGTATCGTCGTTAACATGAACAACCAATTCGCCCGGATCTCCTTGGCACTCCGCGAAAACATTTCCGGCGAATCCAAAACCCGCCAGCATTGCCGCCAGCATAATCGCGGACCATTTTTTCTGAAAAAATTTTTGCATTGTAAATCAAAATTACTTACTCTTCCGTAGCTTGTCCGCCTTCGGAACCGCTTCCGCCGCCGGCGTCTCCCTCGGCGCCCCCACCATCACCATCACCGCTTCCGCCGCCATCACCACCTCCCGCGCCCTTGGCCCCTTCGCCTTGGCCGTTGCCATCATTACCACCCGCGATTATCGCCGGTTCCGGGGTTTCCACCACCGGATCGGGAGTTAAAATCGCCTCCGCTTCAATTATCGGTTCCTCAACCGCCTTCTCTTTTGGCTTCTCCGCCCCTTCAGGCTGTTGATCTTTCATATTGGCAACGCCGGTTTCTTCCGCGAGATCTTCCTCAACCTTTTTTTCCTCGGCCTCTTTTTCCGCGTCCGCCGCGATATCCGTATCGTCCTCGGTTTGACCGGAATTATTTTCAATTGTTTCGGTTTGATCGGCGTCCGTTTCGACCAAAGCATCACCATCGGCGGCATTGGCTATTTCTTCCGTGGTAGAAGCATTCAATGCTTCATCGGACTTCTCCGGCGTCAATATTTTTGTTTGCAATTCCTGCAATATTTCCGCGGCTTCCGCTTCGCTCAACTCATTGGGTTCGCCCGGAGTAGGAATCGGATCCACCCAGTTGGCCGCGCCGTCCGGAATCCGCGCCAGCGATTTGTCAACCGGTACGCCGCCGCTGATTCCGCTTGAGTTGTCAGCATTGGAATATCCCGGAGTTCCAGTCAATGATCCCTTGTTGGCTGAATCGTAAATATGCGAATCTATTACTGTTCCCGCGGCGTTTTTCAAATACACCTTATCGCCATAATTATCCAAATAAAATCCGGTTATCCGCGCCACCAAAAATCCGCCGGAGCGCAACAGCGTTGTTCCCGAATAAGTGTCGGCGGAAGAAATTTTCTGTGAACCCGCGTTCGCGCCCAATGTCCAGCCGTTGACATCCGCATCTTCGCCGGTATTGTTGTGAAGCTCCACCCACTCATTGCCATCGGAAGGATTGGGCAATATCTCGTTAAGCACCACTTGATTGGCCAGCGTATTGTCAATGGTAATCTTGCGCGTCTCGGAGAACGACGAAACATAATTTCCAATAATCGCTTTCACGCGCCAATAATAAGTCGCGTTGGCCACACCCGAAGCAGTCTTGCAAGCAGTGGCAAGCTCGGTAACGGAATCATAAGTGTTGTGGAATCTCTCGCTTGAACAATCCGCATCGTTGCAACTTTGGTAATAATAAGCCGTTGCGCCGCCAACCGGAGTCCAGCATTGTTTGACATAAGCGCCGTTGATAACCGCATTGTTCGCGGGCGACAGCAATGACGGCACCCATTGGCCAGTTGTAATTGTATTCGCGATCGTTTGAGTTTTTACGAATCCCTGCGCCGGCGCGGCAAAATTCGTTTGCCAAGCGGTGATTTCCATTTTAAGATTGCATTGCCGGTTTTGCAGCGAAGCGTCGTTCGACGCCACCGGAAAAAGCTTGATCTCAAAACTTGACGTGGCGAAAGCGCCGACCGCCAGCGTGCTTGTTGCCGGAACATAACTTGCCAACAGCATGAAAGTAGCCGTGGGGTCGTCCCTTATCAGCAAATCACCGCACAACGGATTGGCATTGTCGTATCGCGGCGCGATTTGATACTGGAAATCAAGCGAACCGGTGTTTTCCAGCGTAATGGTTTGCGTGGCCGT
Organism: uncultured Candidatus Saccharibacteria bacterium; assembly: GCA_964623335.1. GTDB lineage: Bacteria > Patescibacteriota > Minisyncoccia > Minisyncoccales > UBA5738 > UBA5738. Next base: position 28,332 of record CAZUST010000011.1, on the reverse strand, counting down.
ACTGTTATCGTTCGGCAAAAGCGCGGCCGGCAAAAATCCGGAACCGCTTGCCGAAAAATCCAAATTTCCGGCGGTCAAAGTTATTCCCGAAACTTCGGCCGAATCCGTAAAATACGCGACCGTACCGAAAACCGCGGACAAACCGCTCCAGTTCATTGCCGTAATCAGCGATATCGCAATAATTTTGGTAAAACTTTTAAACATCTTTATCTTCTTCTTTTTTCTCAATTTCAACCGTTTCCGGTTTTTTCTTGTTCTTCGCCAATTCGCGCCAAATCTTTTTGGCTTCCTCCCAAATGATCAAGGTTGCCGGAATAATGATTACCAGCGCGAAACCAAGCGGCTGTTTCACAAAGTTAAGCGCGTAGCCCAGAAATGGAACCGTAAACAAAACCTTGCCGTTCACCTCATTGGGCGCGACCTCCTTAGAATCCGCGGTATTGTTGGCATCGCCCTTGGTAATGTAAACCGGCTTATTGTCAACGATTTTGATATCTTTAATCCGGTGCGTTGTCGGCGTTTCCGTCTTGCTGATCGCGCCGAAAGTAATCACCTCGCCGATCTTATAATCCTTGGCCGGTGCCATCACCACCACACTCCCGGTGTGAATCGCCGGTTCCATCGACCCCGACAAAACCGCCAAAACCTTATAATTTCCCGGCACCGGCAACATCGCCCCCACCAACAAAACCGCCATCAGCGTTAAAATCGCAACCCCGATTCCGGAAACCAAATTTTCAATTTTTTTCAACGCCGCCATTCTTAAAAATAATTAAATTCTTTATAAGCCGCCCCATTCAACAAATGGGGCAACCTAAAAGGATTCAACTAATTAAATTTACGCAACTCAATTAGTGTGTCTGTTCAAGACCAAATACAGCACTTACAGTAACGCTATCGCCTTGTATTTCATTTTCGGCGGTAGTAGGGACTGACCATACGATTTTAACACTAGCTATATTGCCGTTTCCAAGCGCTCCAAGCACATAAGGAATACTAACAAATTGATCAACCGTACCGTTCAAACCAGTCACACCATAGGTGCCATCGTCAAAAACGCCATCAGCGTCATTATCATAAGTCACATTAAAAGTCATTTTTCCGGCAAGATCGCTCCAAGCAGATGTTCTATTTAAGTCAATAGTTGCATTGCCATCGATAGAGCCAACATTTTTAATGTCAATTATTTGCTCTTTCGTATCGCCTGGCTTCAAATTAGTCAAAGCCATTTGGGATATTAAAGTATCGTAAGCACCTGCTCCTATGTTATCATTGATCCAATTTTTATATTCATCACTGGAAAGATCAAAACCATCTGACCAAGCCTCGGCGCTACTTCTTGGATCTTTATCGATCTGAATGTTCACTGTACCTGCCGAAAAAGTTGTACCGCTGATAGTTGCTGAATCTGAGAAATACGCGCGAGTGGCACCAATGGCACCGGCACCAACAACGGCGATAATCGCCAAGCTTGCAATAATTTTTGTGTTCATTTTTTTGTTTTTGTTTTTTCCTCGCGCCCGCCGGAATCAAATCCAAGCCGGCGCCAAGGTTATTTTATTTTTTGCTTCATAACAATTGTTGTCCGAATCCGCTTCCTCCCGTTTCGGACTCCCTCACGACCTTTGAGGATTTTTTATGCCGCCGGCGCGCGCGCGGAAACCCGGGTTGCTCAACCGCCAATTCGGGTTTCCGGGAGCGACCGGCAAACAAAAAAATCCGGCGTTTGCTTTTGTCCGCGGTCAAGACAAAAACAAGCGCCGGATTTTTTGGTTCCGCAAACAAACAAACCGAAGTTTTGCCAAACAAAACCCCCAGAAAAATTCATTTTTATCCAAAATTCGCCGCCCTCCCGTTCGGACAAACTTGTTTCCGGCCGCGGCCGCAAACCCGCGCGCCATTCTTCATAATAACAAATCCAAACCCTCCCGTCAATATTATTAATGACATATTAAATGACATATACGATTGCCCGCCAAAGTCTGGCTTCCAAGGATTCGCCCGCGGAGCAAATTTGCTTTATCTTTACCCGGCGGGCGGTTGTTCTTACCAAGCCCTTCAAGCCCGCCCCAATGGCGCTTTTGGACGCTAAAATCCCGTTAAGGTTTAACCTTAACGGGATTTTTTGTGAAGTTTTGAGTGGAAAATTTACTGTTTGAGTTTGGAAGGAATTGCAGTGTTTGATTTGGTAGAGATGAAATCGGCTTGATTTGGCAAGACATTCGCCGTCAAACTGCCGTTGCCGGCAACCGCCGGAAGGACGCCGGTGTTGACCATGGCGGCCGTGCCCAGCACGCCTTTGGGCAATTTCGCGACCTGGTCGGCGATATCGTTGACTTGCCGGCGGATTTTGTTGATCTGCTCTTGAATCTCGTCCAAATCAATCGCCGCGCCCGCCACTCGCGGCGTTGCCTTCCCGCCCGCGTTCGGCCCGTAACCGGGCGCATACTGCCCCGGTCTGGAACTTGAAACGCAAGCCTGCGTGTTGCAGGTTCGCGACGAATCGCCAACGCAATCCGCGCCGCCATTGGCCGGAGCGGGATTGGTGCACGTCCGCGTTTGTGTCCCGCCGCCGCAAGTCGCCGAGCAAGTTGACCATTCGCTCCAGCCGCCATCAACCAGCGTATTTCCTCCACCACCGCAAGATTGCATGTTACAAGTTCGCGACGAATCGCCAACGCAGTCCGCGCCGCCATTGGCCGGAGCGGGATTGGTGCACGTCCGCGTTTGTGTCCCGCCGCCGCAATCAGTCGAACACGCCCCCCAATCACTCCAACCGCCATTGATTGGGCAAGGATCGGTGGCCGCACAATCTTTCAAACCGCCTTGGCCGTCAGCCACTTGTGTGGCAGTAATACCACACGCCGTAGGACACGATTCTTCTGGCGCACAAGCTTGCGTGTTGCAGGTTTGAGATGACGCACCTTGACAATCCGCGCCGCCGTATTGTGGCGCCGGTGCAGTGCACGTCCGCGTTTGTGTCCCGCCGCCGCAAGTCGCCGAGCAAGTTGACCATTCGCTCCATTTCCCGTCCACTTTAATTGTTTCATTCTGGCAAGTCGCCGAGCACCCGTCGCCGGCGGTCTGGTTGCCATCGTCGCACTGTTCGCCATTTTCAACTGAAGAATTTCCGCAAACCGCAGTCGGCGGATTGCCGCTCTCGCACGCGTCTCCCATACCATTACTATCGCTATCCGCCTGATCGGCATTAATCACAGCCAGACAATTATCGCACGCGTTTCCCACACCATCATTATCCGCGTCTTCCTGTCCTGAATTCGTGATATTCACGCAATTATCGGATAAATCCGGCACGCTATCGCCATCACTATCGGTATTCGGCAACAAATAATTGGCGAAATTAATTTGAGATTTATTTTCACCTTTATTCAGTATAAATGAGTATGTTGAAGGATTAGCCGGAAATGTTTGCGAAAATGCCGGTTTTGAAAGATTCGCGCCTTCGAAAACCGTATAATTTCCCGCGGAAAGCCCCTCAAAAATATATGAACCATCGGTATTCGTCGCAATCGTAGTTGTTCCGTTTGATCCGCTTAAATTAATGTCCCACCCTGACAAACCCGATTCGCCGCTATCAATCACACCATCATTGTTTGCATCCTCATATTTGTGCCCGCTGATTGAACCGCAAGCACCTTGCGAGATTTGCGAATAAATTGTCGCCAAAGTTGAAGAAGATGGCTCAAAATAATAATGGCTTGAATCGGTCGCCAAACTTTGCAAAAATGAAGTATTGGCATCTACGCCATATCCAAACACATATACCGTAATCCCTTTACCTTTCGCGTCATCAGCCATAGCTTGCACTTCGTTGTAAGAAGAAGAATCCAAATTATCACAATCAGAAAGTAGGCCGGGTTGATTATTTATACCATCGCTAAAAATAAACATTACTTTATTGACTAAATTCTTATCGCGGGCGTTCGTAGCCAATAACTCGTTTTGCGCCGTTTCAATCCCTGCGCCAATACTCGTATTGCCACCCGTGGTCAATGTGTCTATGGCCGTTTTGGTTGTTTCGTTATCCGCGCTCAAAGCCTGATCCACTGTCGCGGTTGTATTAAACGAAACCAAACCGGAATAATTGGCAGTGCCGGATTTTAACAATTCAACAAAGTTATTTCCGGCAGTTTTAACATCATCTATCTTATTGTTTCTTGCTGGAGTGAAAACAGGCCTCGCGGAACTGGAAACCTCAATAGTTGTGTCGTAAGTTGCCGGAAAGATCGATCCCTGACAGTTCGATTCCGAAACATTATATTTTGTATTTTTAAACCACGAATAATATACATTATTAACACCTCTTAATTCAGTCCATTCACACTTACTTTGAGCTAAACCGGCACCCATTGTTTCTGAATTATCAATAACAAACTCAACATCTGCATTAACCGTACACAATGATGCCGCCTCGGATGCTGCGGGCGCAAAAAGAAACAGCAAAGCGCCAAAAATTTGCGACATAAAACACAAACCGAAAAATGCTATGGCTGCGGTATCATTTTTTTGAATTAATTGTGAATAAGACATGGATTTTTCGGGATAAAATGCCGCAGATGCAATTTAAACGCCGTTTTTGTTTTTTTAATTATTGTTGGGCTTGACCAAAATTTGTTTTTTGTTTTTTAATAATTTAAAACCAACCAATACCGCGATTAAAATCACGCCTGCTCCGACAATCCAAACATAAACCATATTCCCGGAAAAAGCTTTTGCCAAGGCTGCGCTCAACAAGCCTGTATTTTTGTTATTCCCGATGCTGATTGGAAATTCATCTTTTTGGCAAATACTGTTATCGATACAAGCACTCAAGGAAATATTATATTCGCCGGAATCATAGCCTTTCGTCTGCCAAACCACTTGGTCGGTAATTTCTTTGCGTGAATTGGGTTGGATCGGTCCAACGCCATCCGGATATGGAAAAATCGATTTAAAGATAACTTCACCGCCCTTACTCACGCGCAATTCAACATTGGGAGCAATATCAACATTGCCGTTGTTTTCATGAATCACTTTTACCACGAACGGTTCGTCTTTGCCGATACTGTATTCAAGCGGAATAAAAGTAGTATTAAACTGCACAATTTGGTTATTGGTAACCGTGATCGTAATATCGCGATCGAGTTTTTGCTTGATTTGAACTGAATTTTTGCTACTGGATTCTTCTTGGCTTGTTGCGGTAATACCAACAAGCTTTCCAAAATACATATCATTGGGAGTTTTTTCTGGGATTTCAATTTTAACTTTTGCCGCAAGATTTGTGCGCGCGGGAACAATCAATCGTGTAATCGGCGTTTTTAAATCATCTTTTGAATAAAATGTGGTCCATTTGGCAATTGGCCCCTCCGCCGAAAGATCGAAACTCACGGAATCATTCTCGGGATTCATGAATAGAAGCTCGTCCCAATATGTTTGACCGCTACGAGCATTTTGCACATCAATTGGATTCGACATAATGCCTACCGCATCAATAGCCAAAGGCACGGTAAAACAAAACGCGCAAATGCCTATTATCGGAATAATCAATTGTGTTTTTTTCATATTTTGGAAAGTTATATTTTAATAAACAGTTAGTTTATAATTTAAATTTGTTATTAGAACAATATATACATAGTATATTAAAAAAGTCAATTATCACAACCATTGTTTTAACTAAGATCGCTTATAGAGTGATGGAAAATCCCTGGCTAGTAAAAACCCGCGGAAAACCCGCGGGTTTTTACTTACCTCAATAATCCGGAATTATTAGTAATTCGCAGGATTGGTATTCGGGCAGGGAAGTTGATTAATGTTAGTCGCCGAGATTTCCATTGTGCCGGTAAACGGACCGGTAAGCTGTTGCGGAAATTTGGAAACATTAACCTCAAAATCCAACTCGTTCTTCTCTGAAAGTTTCAAATACTTTATAATCGGAGTCGCTTTATGGGTCGGATTAGCAGCAGACACGATTAAGTTCGGCCCATAGGTCGTATATGCCGATCCGCTGCCAATGGCCGCACCATATGTTACATAAGTTGTGCCATCCGGATCCTTAATACCCATATCGTCTTGCCACACACCAATTTGCAAAGGCGTGCTACTGACATTTCTGATGGTCGCGCTGTTCACTCCGGGAGTCGCAGTCCAAGTGGTATCGCCGGCAACCGGTTTCCAAACGCTGGGCACCACGGTTCCGTAATCTATTGCGTTAAAATCAATGTCGAATGCCTTGGTTTGAAGATACTGCATTTGATTTGACAAAGGCGCGCCATTGGTGCCTGCATAATTGGCACCCCAAACATTAACATTGTAAGAACCGGCGGGATCTTCGTATGACATTGTAAAGTCACAGCAATATGCATACGCAGTCTTTTTTGCTAAAACCCCCGCACTGGCATCGTCGCAAACTTTGGCATAATCGTAGTTTGCGGCAAATGTCGGCAAATTCGCATTATTGTTGCGAATATTGTTGCAAAACAGACTAAACGCATTCGCATCGGTCAATTTCGTCATCGAACACTCGCGCACCATTTCACCGCAAGCCTTAACTTCGCGATTTTGATTAGTAATCGGATCCACATGGCTGGAACCCAAGCTCACACTAGTTGGATAGTAAACATCGCCATAAAGATTCTTAACATAATCTCTTCCGTTCGCATCGGTAACAATGCCGCAAACGGCAACCGTTTTATTCACTTGGTATTGGCCTGACGGTAACATTTGCGAACCCGCGCTTCCTGTTCCGGTCATCATCGCATCGGTTCCAAGATACGAGGCATAAGGACCATCCATTTCCCATTTCGCAATTACTGTCGGGCCATTACTGCTACCGCCGCCATTAGAAAGAGTAGTGGTTGCCGTTGCCGCCAAAGCTTGCGCCGGGCCGACGACCAATGCCGCCAAGGTCATCAAGGCGACAAATTTTTTTAATGTCTTCATATTTTTCTTTTTGTTTCCCCCACCAATTAAAAATCAATAAAAAGCGTTAAGCGTTAATCTTTAATGAAATGCGAATGCAAGTTTTAAATACGATTCAAATACGATTTGAATACGATTTTTTCAAAAGGGTTTAACCCTTGCGATTACACAAGGGATAGACCCTTGGAATGCGGAATGCAAATGCAAAGTTAAAGATTAATGATCAAAAGTTAAAGATTGATTTCTAATTGGTGGGGGATTTGTTAATTTTTTGGATTTTGAAAGAATCCTAACTTGTAAATATCCTACCGTTCCATTCCCGATATTGAGTCTTGGCGCTTGATTCCAGCAATCCTCGACAGGTTTGTTGAGGATCACCTCAACAAGAACCTTTTCACAATATCGGACACGGAATTTCGGATAAGTCCCGGTCGACCGGCTTCCCGCGAATCCGCAGAATACAAATACAAACGCAGTTTTGTCGAGGTCGCACCTCGACGAGTACGTCGAGGAACGATCTCAAATACGGATGCAATGCAAAATGCGGGTTTGCGGCTCCTCTATTGAATTTCGGCGGCGTGATTTCGACAATCCGTTTCGCCTACTTTTTTATAAAGTGCGGGTGGCGGTGTTCCTCCCTGGAAACGCCATCCGGACTCTATGAATACAAAATACAAATTCGATCTGCCAAGGCCGCGCCTCGGTTGCTATCGAGGAACGGCCCCAAATACAAATTAAATTAAAATTGGGACGGTGGTTGTCGCGGCTTTTGGCAAATCAGCTTCAAATTTAACATCCGAAGCACTCAAATCAACGGCAGGAACGGGAGCGGCGGCAGGGATCGGTTGATTTTCATTCAATCGCGGCGATTGGCATTGATAGTTTTCAAACGCGGACACGGCATCGATTTTCATTTGGCCGGTGTAATCGATTTTGCTTTCTTTGGCGGTTTCCGGAAAATTCAAAACTTTGACCGAAAAATCCATATCCACGGATTGCCCGGGGCTAAGGACATCCGGCATCACAATCATGGTAAACGGCCCATAATAAGTCCAAGCCGCGCCGACATTGCTCAACCGCGCGCCATAGCGGATATTGTCCGCGCCATCGGTTTTTCCCAAACCCATATCGTCCTGCCATAATGTTATCCGCGCCGGCACATTGCCGACATTGCGCACCGCGGCGCTGGTCACGGTTTCATCGGCCACCGCTTCAACGCCCTCTTTGACTTCGCCGTAATAAATATTATTGAAATCAATATCAAGCCGGGACAACGGCAAATAAGCGAACTTGGATGACAGCATATTGCTGTAATTGTCCGCGCCCATTTTGGCCATCACCGCCGCTTCGTAATCGCCGGGGATATCATCATAGGCCAGCTCCCGGTCACAGCAATAAACCGATGCCGTCCGGCTCAATAGCCGGCCGTTGTCGGAACACAAATCCGAATAATTCAATCCCGCGGCAAATTGCGGCAAATTGGCGTTGTCGCTTTGTATCTTACCGCAAAATAAATCATTGCCCGCGTCGCTTAACAATTTTTCCATTTTGCATGCCGACCCGGCCGCCTGTCCGCAACCAATCCGCCCCAACGGATCATTGGGCCCGAAAGACGCGTCTTTCGGATAAAACATCAGGCTGTAAACCCCGACGCCGGCGGCATCGTCCGTCCCATCAACCGCCGGCACGTCCGCCACTCCGCAAATTCTGATTTTTTTTGACACTCTATACTCTCCCGAAGGCGCGAATTGCGCCCCGGCCGCCGGATCATCGTCAAGCCCGCCGCCCGCCATTTGCCAAACCGCCAGCACCGCCATTTGGGGTGCCGCGGCGGCCGCGGTTAGGCCCGATTCGGCGTTAGCGGCAATTTCTACCGTCGTCGAAGCGGTTTCCGGCAATATGCTGGAATTGTCTGTGATTGCGGCGGTTTCCATGCCAACGGCAACAGTTTCTATCGTCGTTGAAGCGGTTTCCGGCAATATACTGGATGCGGCGGTTTCCATGCCAACGGCAACAGTTTCTATCGTCGTTGAAGCGGTTTCCGGCGATATGCTGGAATTGTCTGTGATTGCGGCGGTTTCCATGGTTGTGGCCGCGGCATTGATTGTCGGGCTCGCAAATTCATTTTCCGGCGGCGTTTCGTCCGATGAAATCGCGATTTCCAACGGCACGGTGCTTGCGGTATCGGCAAAAATTTCCATAGAAATTGCGCCCGGCACCGGAAGCTCGCCCGCAAACACTTCATTGGAAATGCCGCTTTCCGCCGCCGCGCCAAGCAAGCTCAAGTTATCGCTTTCCGTGTCAGCGGTCCCCGCCAAAACATTATTATTTTGCGATTCCAAATTCGCGCCGGGTTCGGACGGCACCGGCGGTTCCGCCGGGGGCGCGTCATCATCAGTTTGCATCGTTTTCAGGTTGTCCGCGCCGGCAGTTGCCGCGGCGTCCAGCCGGATCTCGCTGTCCGCAGCAACGGCGCCGGATTCGGACGCGAACACCGCCGGACCGGTCGTCAGAACCATAGTCGCGAAGATTAAAACAATGGCAATCAGTTTGCGCATAATTTATTTTGATATTTGCTTATTTACGGACTAGCGATTATCAATATGAGATCAATTCCCGCGATTGGCACACGCGTACAAAAAAATGGAACACGGGCACGGGCTTTCACATCGAAAACCGTGTTCGAGTTCCATTTTTTTGGGCGTATTGGCAATTCGCGTTTGCGAAAAATACAAACATTGTCTGGTTTCTTGTCCTCCTCCGCGGACAAGCCGATTATCGTATCGATACCTATTTACTATTCTAGCAAAATCACCTCCGACAATGCAAGCCGTTAAAATTTTATTTTCTTTCACCTGTCGCTAAAGTCCTATCATTCTAGCAAGGCTCAAAAAAGAGTCAATCTTGCGCGACAATAAAATTTATTGTCCAATATTCCTTATATCCGCTTGAATCGGTCAATCGGCTCAAGTATGGCCATAAGATCGGCGCGCTCCCGATTTCACCCGCGCCGTTGAAATTTTCTGATTCGGCGCGATCATCGGTTAGTCATTGGACACAATATAATATTTGAATCGATGATCGGCGCAGACGCTTCGCCATTACTCGCGCTTTCTTTGCAACTTTCGATTTGAGTCGTTATTTAATTGAATTCTTGCGTCTTGTGCGCAGGTTTCTGGTTCATAATATCTTCAATTATCAACAAAGGGAAGCCGATCCCCGCGCCGATTAAACAAAGATCAATAATCAACAACAATGTCCTTCCAAAAAAACAAAAGGCTGTTTTAGCGCCCGGTCGGGGAGGAAAATTAACCGGGCACCAAAACAACCTTCTATACAGCCTGCTGTCCTAGGACAATCAATAATCAGTTTTAGGATTTTTCATTGCCTTTGTCAACCAAATTCCCGTAACCGCTCACTGGGGATTTGTATTTTAAAAGGTCTAACCTTCGCGCCCTCGCGAAGTTTAGACCTTTCCCAAAAAATCCGAATTTGTATTTGAGGTTGTTCCTCGATGTACCCGTCGAGGTGCAACCTCGTTAAACTTGCGTTTTAAGCTTATTCTGTGATTTTGTGCCTCGCTACCGCGAGGATTAGACCTTTCCCAAAAAATCCGAATTTGTATTTGAGGTTGTTCCTCGATGTACCCGTCGAGGTGCAACCTCGTTAAACTTGCGTTTTAAGCTTGTTCTGTGATTTTGTGCCTGCAATTCTTTACCAGAGTCCAACCCTCGCGATTACACGGGGATAGACACTTACACTACCCCGGTGAACAATGACATTATCCCCGCGAAAATTTGGCTTCCAAGGATTCGCCCGCGGATATGATTGACGGTTGGCTATCTCTCCGGTTTGGATTATCATTATTAAATGAAAAGATTGTCCAAAAAAAATTTCCTCCGACTGGCAATTGTTTTGGCCGTGTTGGCGGCCGCGGCAACGGTTATCGCCGCCAAGCGTTTTACCGCGGCCGCGCTGGAAAATTATTCCGCCGGCCAGTCGCCTGAGATTAATGACCGAACCGGCGCATTGTTATTCGTCCGCCCGAATTCACAGGAATATTACGCCCAATATCTTCAAACCGTTCCGAACCGGGTAAAAGAACTGCTTATCGCCAAAGAAGACCGCGCCTTTTATTGGCACGCGGGAATCAACCCGCCGGCAATCGCCAAAAATATCGCTTTTCACTTTGGCATCGGCAACCGCGCCGGTTCAAGCACCATTACCCAGCAACTGGCCAAAAATCTCATGGGCAACGTAAACGACCGCCGCTTGGCCAACAAAATTGCCGAAGCATTTGGCGCGCTCGCGCTGGAGATCAGCCAATCCAAAGAAGATATTCTCGCGGAATATGCCAACACCATATATTTCGGAAACCGATTGCAAGGGCTGCAAACCGCCTCTCTGGCCTATTTTGGCGCCGCTCCCGATAAACTGACCGACGCGCAAATTTTCCAGCTTCTGGCCGCGCTTAGCGACCCCGGCGGTCTTAATCCCGCGCGCGCCGGCAATATTGCCCAGGCGCGGCTTCTGGCAAAAAATATGGGCATTGCCGTTAACGCCGATTTTGTTCCGCCCGCCCGGATACAAACCAATTTGAACGCTTATTTTGAGCGCAACACCCCGGTTTTCGAATTATCCGGCTATCTTGAAAATTCCGGTTGCGCGGGTAATCAGCAAACCGCGCTCGATGCCGGCATCAATCAAAAACTACGCCGGATAATCGTTGAAAACCTCCGGGAATTGGGCACCAAAAAAGCCAAGAATGCCGCCGCCATCGTGATCAGCCTGCCGCAAAACCAAGTTTTGGCGATGTCCGGCTCGCCCGATCCGGCCGCGGCCCGAAACGGTTACCAGATCAATATGTTGAATGTCCAACGCCAGATCGGGTCAACCGTCAAACCCTTCATCTATCTTAAAGCGTTTGAAAAGGGCATGCGCCCCTATACCTTGATTGACGACCGCGAATACAAATATCCGGCCGGTTCCGGATATTCCATCTATCCCGAAAACTACGACCGCGCTTACCACGGTTTGATGACCGCCCATTACGGCCTGGCCAACAGTATCAATGTCGCCGCCGTCAAAACCCTGGAATTCGCCGGTAATCAGGAATTCGGCGATTTTATCCAAAACGAACTGGAAATTCCCGTGCAACAGGATTACTCGAATTACCAGATGGGAGTCGCTCTGGGCGCGATGGAAACAAACATCGTCAGCCTTGCCCAGGCGTTTACGATCTTCCCGAACTACGGCAATCTTCGCAATCTCGAGTTATTTTTTGATCCGCGATGCAACGCCGCGTTTGCCGGCGCCCGAAACGCCGCGGTTGCCAACAAGCCGTACATTCAAATGGTCAACAAAATTCTTTCCGACCGCGTCATTGCCCAAGATCAATTTTCGTCGGCCAGCGGCCTTAATCTGCCCGCCGGCAACTACGCGCTTAAAACCGGCACCTCGCACGATTATACCGACAGCTGGGTCATTGGCTTTACCCCGGACTTCTTGGCCGCGGTTTGGGTCGGCAACGCCGACGCCTCGGCCATGGAAGGCTTATCGGGCCAGCTGGGCGCGGGCCGGATATGGAATGACATTATGGAAATGATGCTGGCCTCGGAATACAATAAAAAAACGCCGCTTGATTTTTCGGAGATTGCCGAATACCAAGACGGCAAAAATATCGAATACGGCTTGGCCGGCGATAATTATGAACAATCGAAAAACATTTTGATTCAAAACGATCGCCGGCTAATCATCAAGCCCCACGACGGCGATACCTATCAGCTGGAATCGAATACCCGCGTCGCGCTCCGGTCAAGCCAGCCCGCCGCTTGGCAAGTTAACGGCCAGGATGCCGGTTACGGCGGCGAAATTATTTACACTCCCGAATCCGCGGGAACCTATCTGATTACGGCCGTTGGCGGCGGCAAAAACGAATCGGTCACGATAAACTTTGTTAAAAAATAGCCGCGGCGCCAAATACATATTTTCCATTCCGCGGGCGAATCCTTGGAAGCCAAACTTTCGCGAACGCGCCGGAAATTGACTTCAAAAAAAACCCGGCTCCGGCAAGCGGTTACAAAAAAAGGAGGGTTGTCCCTCCTTTTTTGGCAAGATAACTATTTCACTTCAAAATAAGAGCTGGCGCTCCTCCCGAAATTTTCCGGGTTATAAAATTCCGACGCCACGCAAGGCAGCCGCAGATAATCGCCTTTCGCCAGCGCCCGCACGTAATAATCGAATTGATAAGTGCCCGCCTTGAGATATGAACTGTAAATAAACGCCCGGTCGTCGCGCAATTCGGTATAATCCGGCGCCAGCAGATTGTATTTAACCAGCGGATCGTTGAATTTGAGCGATTTTTGCTCGGTCGCCAAGCTCATATCCACGATTTCCATTCCGGCCGGAATATAATCTTCAATCGCCACGAACCGCCGGTCGCGCCCCGTGGTAATTTCAATATGCTCGCGCATTACCTGTCCCGGCGCCGCGCCGGCCAGCGCGGTTTTGCCGGCATCGTCATCCAAAGCGTAGAACGCCCGCGACACCGAAAATCCCTCATCGCGCGGCGCCGCCAATCCGCTAAGGTAGTATTTCAACCCCATATCGTAGTAAAATCCGCCCTTGGCCGCCTTGCCGGTTCGCGTAAAACCAATAATATTGTTGGCCCCGGTTTTGAACTGTGCCGCGGACACCTCGACCGCCGACTGGTCAAGGATTGTTTGAGCGTTGAAATCTTTTTTGGAAATTTGCTCCCCATTGAAGGTCGCGGCCAAGGTAAATTCCGATTCGGTTTCATGCTTCCATTTCAAGAAATCCGTAAAAGCGGTAATTACTGCCAGCGTATTTTGGGTGGAACCCCACGCGCCGTCTTTTTCGCGCGACCCCAATATCCATCGCACGATCTTGTCGGTATAAACCGTATCGCGCCGGCCCGCCGCCAGAGATTTCAAATAAAGCGCGGTATCCGAAATCGCGGTTTCGTAATAATCGTAATCCCCGTCTTTTTTCATTTGCAAAAAAGCGCCGCGGCTGTCAATCGTGATCCGGTTGTCCAGCACCGCGTTGACGTCCTTTAACGCCCCCGCGAAATCCTGCGCCGACAAAATTATTGATAATTGCGCCAGCGCCCGGTTGCTCAATTGGTCATTCAAAACGCGGGCGCGCGTCTTGTCGTCCAAAAGATACACAATCGCCGCCCGGGCCGTCGAACCGTAGGCCGGCTCCGAATTCCCGTCCCCCAACAGCACCGCCGCCGTCGCCACGATCTGGTTGGGACTCATGGCGCCGTTTATGGAATTGAAATTATCGTTAAGATAGCCAAGGGCCCGCTCCAGCGACGGCTGATTAATCGCCACCCCCGCCGATTTCATCGCTTCCAGCATCGCCACCGCCTGCAGAGTGGCGTAATAATCCGGTTGGCGGCTGTCCCACATTCCAAAACCGCCTTTATTGTTTTGATTCTTGTAAATCTTGTTTAATCCGATATCGATCAGATCATCGATTGTATATTCTTTGCCGTCGACCCAAACGGTATCCAGTTTGAATTTATCGTCCAGATTAGGTACGCTTAATCCTTCCTTGACCGCCGCCATGGCTTTCAAACGGCTGGCAATCTGTTCGGTGCATCCGTAAGGATAGGCGATAAAATAATTCAACGCGTCCGACAAGAATACCGCCAGCGTTGCCGCCGACCGCACCGTCAATCCGCCCTGTTCCTTGGAAACATTATCCGGCAGATAAACCGCTTCCGCCGCGCTCCCGCCGGTAATATAATTTGCCGTTGCCACCGCTTCATAAGTCAGATTGGGTACCACCGGAATCGTCTGTTTGATCGCGTCGCTGATCCCGCCGCCATCGGCGCTGATCGTAAAACTATGGATTCCCCGCGTCTGATCCAGCGGCGCCATTACCTCAAAATACACCGTCTTGCTGTCTCCCGCCTTGATATCGGCCTCCAATTCCTTATCCTTGCCGGTAAATTTCAACGTATCGCTGGTAAAAGATATTTTGACTTTACGCGCCTTATCCGACTGATTGAAAACCTGCGCCGCCGCGTAAAATTGGTCGCCCGGCACGATAAAACGGGGTTTTACCGGCACCACCATCAGGTCATTCCGGCTCATGAACTGGGTATAAGCCGCGCCCAGCTTGGTATCTTTGGTTACGCCCACCGCTTCCGCTTGCCAGGTGGTCAGATTGTCCGGCAGTTTGAATTCCAACCGCGCGTTGCCATCGCTTCCGGTAGTCACGCTGCCCCTCCAAAACGCCGTATCGCGGAACTCGCCGCGGACATTGTTACCCGCTTCATCGCTGCCGCCCCCGCTGCCGCCCTTGGTTCGCGACTCTTTGTCTACCTTAAGCAACACTTCCTTGACGCTCGAATAGGTATTAACCGTCAACGGCAAACCGTCATAAAAAAATATCAATGGATCTTTTTTCGGATTTCCCGCCAAGGCCAAGACGCTCACATCCACCACCGCAATGGAAATATCCGCCGCCGCCGGTTTGTCATCGCGGTCGCGAGCATGAAAATCCAGCACTACGTTTTCGCCCGGTTTATAGGTTTTTTTGTCGCTGGAAACTTCAATATTGAGTTTATGGGCGTCGCTGTTCACCTTAAATTCCTGCGTTCCGAATTTTACCGCCGGATCGGCCGATTGCAAAAGCACCGATACGTAAACGTTGGGCGCGTAATCATCAACCGCGTCGAATTTGTAGTTATACAAATTTCCGGTAATGTCAACGATGTCGTATTTGAACACCTTGCCGCGCTCAATCGCGATCAGCGCTTTGGCTTTCTCAAACGGCGATTCAATGATCAACGACCCTTGTTCGCCCGCGTTAATACTTTCTTTTTCGGCCTTAAGCGTCAGCGCGTTGTCATCGTACAACCGGATGCTGGCCGCGCCATTGCCGTAAATATAAACATAGTCGCGCGACATCACCGTGATCCCCCGCTTATCCTTGCCGGTGATATCAATTTCATATTCGCCCTCGTTCGCGAACATTGCGCTTCCCGCATACCGGCCATTGCCCTTGCTATCGAGATTCACCGTCGTCGTCAAGTCGCGCTTTTTGGTCCAATCGTAATTGTAATAGCCGCCGGCCTCCCGGCGCTTAGCGTATATCCAATCGACCTTATAAACCGCCGCGCTCACGTTATCCGCGCCGGACTTTTTACCGTCAATATCCACCGCCTGGGCTTCAATCGAAACCGCTTGTCCCGCGGCGGCAAAGAACGGGCTGGCTTTTGCCCCCAAATAGACTTCGCCCGCGTGCACGATCACCGACTTTTGCGCCGAGATGCTTTGCCCCATCGAATTTTTCGCCGTAATATCGAAAATGATGATCCGGCTGTTGGCATATCCGGAATCTCCCGCGATTTTTTGCAGATCGATCGTTTCATTGATCGTACCCTTGCCTTCATTGTCAAGCTTCATAACGCCCCGACCGATAAATTTATCGCCGTAGCAATAATTAGCCGGACAATCCTCGTAATAACCGAAGTTATAACCGCTCTCATCGTATTTGTCGAAGTAATAATTCTGGCTCGAAATCGTGTATTCCACATCGGCATCCGCCACGGGCACGCCGAAATAATACTGCGCGCCGACATCGATCTTTATCTTGTCCCCGGAAACGTATTCGTCTTTGGAAGTTGTCGCGTCCACCTTGAACGCGGCCGGCGAGTATTCTTTCACCGAAAAATGTCCGCAATCGCGGCTCCCCTTCACGCAAATTTCATAATCGCCCAACGCCGCGGCGCCATCCAAAACGTATTCCGCGCCGAACGTGCCGTAATCGCTGACGCTCGCGGCCGGTGTCGCGACCGTATCCCAACGCGGTCCGCGAATATCAATCTTCACCTCTTTACCGTCCCACATTTGATAATTGCCATCGTAACCCAACCGCAGGATCCCCTTGATATTGATTTTATCTCCCGGCCGGTAAATCGGCCGGTCGGTATAGATATAAGCCCGCCGGACATTGTAAGCATCGGACGCGTAATTCATCTTGGTATCATAGCCCGCGATGATCGTGGAGTCGCGGCCGTACTGCACCACCGCCAGATCCGCCCCCGCCACCGGCTTGATCATCGCCACGCCGCTGGCATCGGTCAGCGCCTCGCCCACATTTTTACTGCCCGAATAAAGCGAAACGCGCGCGCCCGAAACCGGAGCCAGGGTTTTGATATCGCTTACCCAATAAATATTTTTTATTTCGTCCAGCTGGTTTTCGGTCAGCGCCATTCCTCCGTCATACGAATAATCAGACAGATTCAGCGCCTTTTGCGCCGCGCTTAAACCTGTTATTGTGATAAAACTTCTCAAATAGCGCGCCGTACCGTCATAAAACTTATAAAACGGATTGCTGAGCGTTACGATATAATTTCCCAATGGCTGGTCAAAGCCATCCGCCACGTTTACGTCAAAATAATTCGTAAGCCAGTAGCGCTCCGGCAATTGCACGCGTTTTTGCACCGTTTGCAAACAATTTTCCGGTAAAGGATTCTGGCGCGCCGCGGCATAACCGTTCAAACGTTCGCGCTGCCGGTAATAATCGTAAGCGGTCAGTTTGCAAATTGAAACATCGGCATAATCAATGTTTTCCGAACCGTAGGTAAGCGTGGTTTTGTCTGCCGTCGTCACGCTGATATCCTGCTGCATCAAAAACAAATCGGTATAAGACTCCTTCATCGGACCTGTTTGGGCCGAAAAATTACCGGTAACCGTCTGGCCGAAAAGATCGGCCGCGGCAATCGTAAACTCGTAGCTGCTGCCGGGTATCAACCCGATGTTGATATTGGTTTCAAATTCACCTTCCTTGCAATTCGGCACGGTATCGGAAGAAGGCGGCGCATTCCGCTTCCTGGAACCGTCCCAACCGAATAATTCGAATTCCAGATTCGCGTCGATTTTTTGGCGCAATTCGCCTTTTTCAGGTATTGCCAGCGGATTATTCGAACAAAGCGTAATGTTATTCAATTCAACCCGGTTATCGCGCGCCGCCAAATAAAATTCCAGCGGCTGGTAAACAAATATGTCGGTTGGGACGGTCGCGCCGTTTATCCGGTCGCCGGCCGCGTTAACTATTTTCTCGAAATTCAAAGTAATTTTTTGGCCGGCGCTCACGCCGCGGCCGTCAAAAGTCAATAATACGATTTTTTTATCATCTACCAGGCTGCAATTCGAATCTTGGGGATCAAGTCTTTCGTCGGAACATTTTTTTCCGTATTCTTTTTTCGTAATGGGTACCGGCGAAGTCAAATCGCATTTCTGCAAATCGATATCTTCATAAAAACGCACGCCCAATTTCCCCTGCGGATCAAACATTTCCGCATTATTGTAGTCGCTGCGGCCGCCCTCTTCAAAAAAACCGCCAATCAAGCCGGTTGTCGCGAAATTGTTCTGGCGTTCAGCGGTAATGATAATATCGCCTTCGGCCGGATAAGCCTTGCCGATGGTTATTTGATACGAGCTGTCCGTATCCCAGTAATTTTTCCGCCCGAATTTGTCCTTTTTTCCGTAAATCTCGATCACGCTTTTATCGGTATCCGCGCTGTCGCCGGCGCCCGCCGTTCCGAAAAGGCTGGCCCGCAGCGCGTTGTAATACGACTGCGCCCAAAACCGGGTTTTATTCAAAAAGCCGGCACCCGCCCGCGCTTCCCCGGCATCCTTTTTATCGATCTTTTTATATTGGGCGATATATTCAACCGGCTTGCCGGTTTGGGCATCCGCCACCTTAATTTGGGCCGCGGTTTGCTCCAGATCTACCGGTTGATTGAAATAAATCCGGTAAGGCTGGTTATAGACGACATTATCACCGGCCGCGGCGGCGTCCAAGTAACGCAGATTGCGCGTTTTGAAAAATCCCTCCGCGGGCGCCACCGCCAATCCGTCCAATGACTCCAAACCCGAATTTATCTTCACTTTATAATTGGACGAAAGTTTTAAAGCCGCCGCCGGGATGAATTGCAGCGTATTGGTTGATATCCATTTCCATTTGCCTTCGGTCTGGGGCGTCACTTCAATCGGCAGATCCTCGGGCTCCATCATATCCGCCGTCGACAACGCCGCCATCGGCCGGTTGAACACGATTGATATCTTGGAATCCTCGGGCGCTTCCATGTCGTTGCCGGGAAAAATCGCGTCGATTCGCGGATCTTCCGCCGCCAAAAAATCGGCGCGAAGTTCATTCCCGTTCGCCACGGCCAGCGTTACGCCATAATACAACCCTTCCGTCAACGCCTTATCCGGCTTGTATTCGGCATATTCGTAATTCGGTCGATCGTCTTGCCCATAGGCCACGCCAATCAGGCCGTCAAAAAAACCGGTCTTCGCCGTTACCCAATGCCCGGGTATTTCCGGATCAAATTTTGCTTTCTGCGCCACTTGTTCGGCAGTCATGTCCGCCGGCGCGTAAACCTTGATCGCCGCCGATTTGGAAACCTTTTCCGGGACCAGCCGCCAAACCTGTGAAAACTCCGTCGAATGCCCGCCTCCCGGATTTTTGGAAATGAAATAATATCCCGCCAATATAAAAAGCGCTGTCGCGCATAAAGCTGACACCGCCTTTAAAAAACGCGTCGATATTTTTCTCTTTTTCGCGGGCATTGCGGCAAGCGGCCGCGGGCTCTCTTCGGTTTGTTCTTGAGGCATGGTATTTTAGGTGAATAATTTGATTCTACCTTATTATTTTCCAAACACAAAAAACCGCCTCAATGTAAAATATATTTCCCGAATCTTCCGGCATTCGCGCCAAGAAAAACTACATCAGTTTTTGCCGCCGCTCTTCCAAACGCTCCTTAAGGTCTTCCAGCGAATGCAGTGAAATTTCCTCCACCGAATGCTTCTGGTCGTAATACGCGAACGGATCATCCAGATCCCGGATCAGAAACAGCATATAAGTAAAAACAAAAGTCACGAAAAGCGTGCAAAAAAGCGCCATATCCATCGAGTCGAATTTCAAAAAAATCAATGCCGTTATCAGCGCGAAACTCATGATCTCGGCAATCGCGTAAGCCGCCTCGGAAAATCTTACCTCGCGAATATCGTGCATCCGCATCACCGCCCGGCGGATTTCGGACTGCTCGTGCTTGAGCCGGCTCACGTAAGAAGTCTTGCAATCTTCTTCGAGAGCAAGAAAAATATTCGTGAAACTGTTGATCTTCTGCAGAAGATCGCGCGTTTTAATTCCGTGATACAACCATTCCAACACGCTTTCGGTAAAGTTCAGGCAATAATTAAAACCTTCCCGCGCGGCGGCGGCTCCCGATCGCTTATAAGCATATACGCATTCGTCCGAAATCGCTTCGACGCTTGCCGCCAGTTCTCCGGGAAGTTTTTCTCCCGCCTTAAAATCGGCCAAAACTCCGGAAATATTAAACCCGATTAAAAAAATGTTCGCCGAAATCAATGCCGCGAAAATACCGTTTAAATCCAAAAACTCCCATCCGAATTCGTGGGCCAAAAGTTTTGCCGCCGCGACCAATATCAGGAACGGCGCCACCCGCAGCGCCATCTTCCATTTTGGCATCAATAATTGCACCATATTTTTATCGCAAACACAAAAAATAAATTTTATATTTTCCTTTTGAGTCCGCGATCGGGGTATCAACCCCGATCTTGCGGCCAAAAAGAGCGCCCCTTGCATGATTACTTGCGGATTACCTAAGGAATCCTCTTGCGCTCCTCGGGGCAAAGCCCCGCGGCAGCACACCCGACAACTTAAATAACTTGTCGCCAAGACAAACAAAAAAGGCTTCCGCCCTTTACCGGTATTACGCGGTGTCGCCGGATATTCACTCCGCGCTTTACGCCGGGGATGAACGGCGGGGAATCAAACTATCGTGGCGCTTTGGGAGCGCGCGATAGTTTATTGACCCGCCGGAAGACCGCGGAGCTCGGCTCCGGGGATGAATGGCGGGGAATCAAACTATCGCGATGCCTTAGGCGCGCGATAGTTTATTGACCCGCCGGAAGACCGCGGAGCTCGGCTCCGGGGATGAATGGCGGGGAATCAAACTATCGCGATGCCTTAGGCGCGCGATAGTTTATTGACAAAG
>CAZUST010000011.1:0-7246 GCA_964623335.1 uncultured Candidatus Saccharibacteria bacterium | reverse complement strand
GGCGGGGAATCAAACTATCGCGATGCCTTAGGCGCGCGATAGTTTATTGACAAAGATATATTAAAACAAAAATCAAATATTATCAATATATTTAGCTTTATTTATCAGGTGCTCTCCGTAATTGCGCGAAAAAATTGTTTTACCGTCGGCCGCATTCAAATAATACCAGTAATCCGATTTTACCGGATAGATTGCCGCCTCGATGCTTTCAATCCCCGGATTGCAGATCGGCCCGGCCGGCAACCCGGCAAAACGATAAGTGTTATACGGCGAATTCACCTCCTTGTCCACCGCGCCGCTGTCCGCGCCCGGCACCTTATAATAAAGCAGCGTACTATCCACTTGCAACGGCATTCCCGCGTCCAAGCGCTTCCAAAGAATTCCCGCCACCAGTTTTTTATCATCAAGGGTCCTTACCTCCTTCTCCAACATTGCCGCCATAGCCACGATCTCAAAAACGGATTTGCCCTGGGCCGCGATATCCTGGCGCATCCGCGGCGTAAGCTCCTTATCGAAATTATCCAGCGCCATCGCGACAAAGGCCGCTGCGTCCGATTGCGCCCCAAGCTGGTAAGTATCCGGCGCCAAAAAACCTTCCAGGTCGCTGCCCGCCGGTACCGACTCCAAAAATTGATATTTTTCCTTAAGCTTTATCACCGCGTCCGCCGAAACCGCGGCATTAAAATCCGCCGCCGTGATTTTTTTTCCTTTCGCTAACGCCGCCGCGATATCGCGAATGTCCCATCCCGGGATGATTGTGGTGTCGCTGGCTACCGTTTTGGCCGATACCAGTTTATCGATTATCTCGTCCACTCCGGAATTTTTAAGATCATACTCCCCGGCTTTCAACTCCCGCAAGCGGCCTCCGGCGGCAACTTTGGCCAAAAACAGCAATTTGCTGTTTATGTATCCCTCCGCCTTGAGATCATTCGCGATTTGAAACGCGTTTTGCCCCCGCATTACCGTAAAAGTCTCGCCGGGATTGCGCGGCGCCACATCAAACTCAAAAAAAAGCGCCACCGCCAAAACCGCCGCCGCCAGCAATCCGGCAAAAAAAATAATCATACTCGCGAATTTTATCGGCCCGCTTTTTGAGCTCATATCGGATTATTCTCTTCGGAATAGTATCTGATGGATTGAACGGTATATCAAACTTATATTAATCTGTTCCTTAGGCAAGTCCGGAGGGTATTTCTTAATAAATATCCGCGTGGATTTTCGCCGGATCGAATTCGGCATCGCTGTGATCCGGCAGATCATCCGCCGGATATCCGACCGGGATCACGTTGATAAACACATGGCTCTTGGGCAAATTCAGTATCTTTCGCACCGCTTCCCGCTGATCTTTACCGATATGCTTCCAAACCGTTCCCAAACCCAGCGCCGCCGCCTGGATCATTACAAAACCGCTCGCGAGGGCCAGATCGTATTCGGCAAATTCGCTCGTTTCCTTATTGGCGGCCATCAAGATCAATACCGGCGCCTTCTTGATAAAATCCTGCTCCAAAACCTGATAAAGCTGGTCTTTCACGCTTTGTTTTTTGATTACCACAAACTCCACTTCGCGGCGGTTCATCGCCGTCGGCGCGAATTGCGCCGCCCGAACAATCGCGTCGATCGCCTCGTCAAGCACCGGTTCCCCGGAATATTTCCGCACGCTTCTCCTCCAAACTATCGGTTCGATCACCATAAAAAATTAAGCTCCAAATTTCAAGCTCCAAATTTCAAACAAAAAGAATAATCAAAATTAAAATTTTCTCAGATATTGTAATTTTGATATTGTTTGGAAATTGGCGCTTGATAATTGGTTATTATTTGTTGGTATGGTTTCCCGCGATATCCCAAGCAGTAATCATTCCCAGAATCGGCTCGGTGTTCCGGCCGTTATCGGTAATGAAAACCGCCGCCAAACGCTTCCTTTCCACCATGCCGCGTTCGAACAACTCGCGTACATCGTCAATATTGGCTTCCTTGGGCACAAATTCAAAATATTCGCTCACATGCCGGCTGAACGGCAGATACTCGGCAAATTCGCTGATCGCGGTCGTGCTGTCCACCGCGCAAATTTCGTTGCGCGCCAAGTACAAAAATACCGTGTTTTCGGAAAATATTCCGATTGCCCCGCCGTCTTCTTCCAAAACCGGCACATAAGTAAACGCTTTATCAGCCATAACCCGCATCACTTCGCGCGCGTTGGCGCCCATCGTGGTCGAATAGATTTTTTCGGGGAGAATGGCAAAACGCAGCGCCGGCGGCGGATTGACAATCCCGTCCCGCAATGCCGCGTATTTGGCGACGACCTTGGGATGCGGCTCGGCAATCACATTGATCTCGCTGCCGAACGGATTATGCACGATCGCGTTGCGCAACCGCGCGTAAAGCTTAAGTTCTTCCTTGTGATTGCGGATAAATTTATTGGTATCGCTCAAGCGGTCAATTATAAACATGTGCGACACCGTTTCGCCCATTCCCGACATCTTGCGCATTTTCGAATCTACTTCATTGAAAATCGTTATAAATTCCTTCGCCGCGTCTTGTCCGGATTTTTCTTCGTTCATTTCGTTAAAAATTAGTTAATGGATTTTGCCTTTTCGACATATTGGCAATATTCACAATCTTCAGCCGCCGCGGGCGGGCTATCGCCGTCAAGGCATTCCTTCATTTTTTCAAGCGTCCCTTCAACCCAGGAATTATCGCCTTCGTATGGAATGATGGTCACGTCAAATTCCAGCTTTGCGTCGAACGCCTTACGATCCTTGCTTGCGTTGGCGAATACAAAATAGGCCGTATCGCTTACCTTGAAGCCGCGCGCCCGAAATAACCATTGGTAAAATTCCGCCTGGATCTTGTACCACTTTTTATACTGGTCATCCAGTGAAATTTCATGGGTCGTGCTGGTGGCTTTGTAATCCACGATATGGTATTCGCCGCGCGAATTTATCCATAAATCATCAATCGCGCCGAACAATTCAAAATTTGTCGGCCGGTGCAACGCTCGAATGCCTTTAAAATTCTCCCGCCAGATCTCCAGATCCGCGTGCCGCGCCGGCACCGCGTCGATTCCATAAGCTTCCATCAAAGGATGGGACACGCCTTCGGCCCGCCGGATATCGAATTCCTTTTTGAGAAGACAATCCACCGCGCTATTAAGCGAAAATCCCGGACCGGAAGGGATTTTAATCCCCAGCCGCTGTTCCAGATAAAAACATCGCGGACATTTCAAAAACATATCCACTTTGCTGCGGCTTAACGCGTACGGCGCCTTATCCGCCGGATCATACAACCGTTTTTTATAACGCGAAAAACCGCCATTCCCGCTTTTGCTTTCATCTTTGGCGTTCTCTTTTGCTATTGTCGGAACTTTAACGCTTTTTGAAAAAATCAGCCGACCCTGGTTTGCCTCATCGTTCTTCATGCGCGCCGATTATTTTATTTTAGTATACCGCATCGCGAAATTTAAAAAAACAAGGCTTGCGCGGTTCCGCGCAAGCGTAATATTTATTATAGCATAATTAGATTAATTTGTCAAGATTAATATTCGCGACCGCTCGCCGCGGATTTGCATTTGAGGTTGTTCCTCGATGTACCCGTCGAGGTGCAACCTCATTCAACTTGCCTTTTAAGCTTGCCCTGTCCTCGCGAAGGTCAGACCCTCCTTAAATAATCCGAATTTTTGAACCCGGTAAGTGGTTACCAATATTCCAAGCGAACCGTAAAAATCATATAATAGATTTAATACCTGAATATTTCCAAACATGAAATTTTCAATCAAGAAACATCATCTAATCCTGATTGCGATCATTGCGCTCGCCGCCGCGTTGCGCCTTTATTCCCTCGACACGATCCCGCCCGGCCTCTGGCCCGACGAAGCTCTCAACGGCACTCAAGCGTTAACTGAACCGCTCAAACTTTTCTATCCCGAAAATAACGGCCGCGAAGGTCTTATTATGTGGCTGGACGCGTTATCGTTTCGTTTTCTGGGCGTCTCGATGTTTTCCTTCCGTCTTGTTCCCGCGATTATTGGCATCCTGACGGTTTTGGGAATTTATCTGCTCGGCTCCGAAATGTTTAAAAAGAAAAACGTTGGCTTGTTAGCCGCTTTTTTTGTGGCGACATCCTTTTGGCATATCAATTTTTCACGCATCAACTTTCGCGCCATAATGCTGCCGCTCTTTCTGTGCTGGAGCTTTTACTTTCTTTTCCTTGGATTCCGCAAAAAAAATTGGTGGCCGTTCATCGTTTCGGGTCTTTTTTTTGGCGCCGGTTTTTACACTTACACCGCTTTCCGAATGGCGCCGATCATCCTTTTTGTTTCACTGTTTGTTTGGTGGCTGGCCAGCCGCAAGGAAAAATTCCAGAAACGCTTCTTGGGATCAAGCCTCGCGATGCTGGCAACTACGTTCTTTGCCGCCCTGCCGATCGGCCTCTATTTTTTGATGGGCCGCATGGACCAATTTTTCGCGCGCCTTGGGCCCATTTCAGTATTCAGCCAGCCTAATCCGATCCTTGCTTTCATTGAAAGCCTGCTTCGGCACTTGGCAATGTTTAATTTTTACGGCGACCCCAATATGCGCCACAATTATTCCGGCGATCCGGAATTGTTCTTCCCGGTCGGAATCCTGTTCTTGATCGGTTTTTGGCAAATGATAAAAAAAATTTTTTCTTTCCTGGCAAAAAAAGACTGGGAAGCCCTCCTTCCTTTCGCCACGATATTTATTTGGTTTTTCGTAATGCTGCTTCCCGGCGCCCTGACTTATGAAGGCATACCTCATTCTTTGCGCGTTATCGGAACGATCCCGGCTTGTTATCTTTTGGCGGCCTACGGCGGCGACATTTCCTATGGATGGCTTGGCAAAAAAATTGACAAAAAAATCCTGAAGGTTCTGGCCGCACTGTTGATTTTTATTTGCGCGCTCTTTCCGCCTTACCGCTATTTTGTCCAATGGGCCCAAAACCCCGAAACGCGCGCCGCGTTTACGGCCGACTTGGTATCAATGGGGGAATTTTTGAAAAACTCTCCGGCCGATTACGGCAAATACGTGGTTATGTATGGCGGCGACCTGCCGATGCAATCGGTTAAACTGGTCGCCTTGCAAAATCCGGCGAATCAAAATATTGAATATGTTTGGCCGGCGGCGCTTGGGCAAATCGAGATCAAAAAACCGGCCTTGGTGATGTTCATGAGCAACTCGCAAAATGACCTCGACCTTTTAATCGCTAAATATCCCGGCGGCGCTCTTTCGCGCGATCCTAAAAGCGGCGCTTGGGTTTATTACGTAAAATAATTGTTTATGAACAACAAAATCATTAACCTTTTTGCCATCTGCCTATTGGCATTAATGGGAGGACTGGCTTTTACCAGCACTGTCAACGACAGCTTGACTTATGACGAGGTTGCCCACATCGGCGCCGGCTACAGTTATTGGCACAACCAGGATTACCGCCTGAATCCGGAACATCCGCCGCTGGTCAAGGACGTTGCCGGTTTGCCGCTGCAATTCCTGAATTTGAATTTTCCCGCCGCCGATTACTGGGAAAACGCCGCCCCGACTCCCTGGTGGACGCAATTTGATTTTGGCGACCAGCTTTTGTACCACAGCGGCAACGACCCCGAAAAGATAAAAATATTCGCCCGCATCGGCCCGATTCTCATATTGCTGTTGATGGGCGCCTTCTTGTTTTTTTGGGCAAAAATTTTGGTCGGTCCGGGCTGGGCGCTTTTTTTATTGGCGCTTTTTGTTTTTTGTCCCAACTTCCTCGCCCACGGCCGGTTGGTTACCACCGATGTCGGCGCGAGTTTCGGCGCCCTTTTCGCCACTTATTTCTGGCTCAAATTTCTTAAGAATCCCGGCGCGAAAAATATGACCGCCGCCGGCGTTGCCTTCGGATTGGCCATGCTTATCAAATTCTCACTGATCCTGCTGGTACCGTTCTTTGGCGTCATTACGGTCATTTGGGCGCTTTTGCAAAACGATAAACTCAAATCCGTTTGGCGATATCTCTGGAAATCGGTAGCCGCGGGTTTGATTGGCACGATATTTATTATTGGTCCGGTTTACGCTTGGCATATTGCCAAATACCCGTACGCCAAACAAATTTCCGACACCGCCAGCGTATTACGCACCACCAGTCTGCCGGTTTGGATGCAAAACATCAATATCAACATGGCAAAACAGCCGTTATTGCGCCCTTGGGCGCAATATCTGCTCGGCCTGGAAATGGCCACCAACCGCACCGGCACGGGCAACACCACTTATTTTGAAGGCGCAGTTTCTGCCAAAGGCCGGGAAAGCTATTTTCCCACTCTCTATCTGGTAAAAATCCCCTTGGCGTTTCATTTAATGGCCCTGATTGCCGCGGCTTGGGCATTATACGCTTTTTTTAAAAACCGCTTTTGGCAAAAATTCGGTATCCGATTTTTAAATGCCATCCGCGATCATTACGAAATATTCGCAATGTTTGTTTTCTTGGCTATTTATTGGGCCGCCAGCCTGATCGGCAGCTTGAACATCGGCCTGCGCCACATCCTTCCCGCCTTCGCCTTTACCTACCTGCTGGTCGTTATCGGCCTGAAAAATCTGCTCGCCTCCGTTGCCCAAAAAAGAATCCTAAAAACCGTAAAAATTACCCTCGGTATCCTGCTGGGTTGGTTTATATTTTCATCCTTGGCCATTTTCCCGCACTATCTGGCGTATTATAACGAACTGGCGGGCGGCCCCGATAATGGCTATCTGATTGCCGTTGATTCCAATCTCGACTGGGGCCAGGACTTGAAACGCCTGGATATTTGGATCGACAGCTACAACCAATGTATATTAAACGGTACCTGCATCTCGAATATCTATCGTTCCCGGACAATCAGTATTGACGACAAACCAATCGAAAATATTTATGTCGATTATTTTGGCGGCGGCGACCCGGAATATTATCTTGGCGACAAATACATCAAATGGACAAGCGATATGGATCCATCAATGATTCCCGCGGGCAGTTATTTGGCGGTTTCGGCCAACCAAATGATGGGCCAAAGAGCTAAAGCCGCGCCGGATTATAACCAGCCAACCAATAAATACAACTGGCTCGATGCCTATGAGCCCCCCATCGCCAAGATCGGCTACTCGATTTTCATCTACCGGATCAAATAAACTATCGCGCGGCCAAAACCGCGTGATAGTTTGATTCCCCGCCCTTCATCCCCAAGGGATTCCGGCGGGTAAATAAACTACCGCGCGGCCAAAACCGCGTG